>CAZIHC010000023.1:0-14877 GCA_964538605.1 uncultured Herbinix sp.
TATAAGGTATTCTATTATGTAGCAAAAAGCCTAAGTTTTTCGGAAGCCGCTGAAGCTTTGTTTATATCTCAGTCGGCGGTCAGCCAGTCCATTAAAACCTTGGAAAAAAGGTTAAATCAGCAGTTATTTATCCGCAGTACCAAACGGGTGGCTCTTACTAAAGAAGGGGAATTACTGCTTAAGCATATTGAGCCTGCGGTAAATTTAATAACCCGGGGTGAAAATCAACTTTGTGCAGACCCCAAAGTCGGTGTTCAGTTAAGAATCGGTGCCAGTGATACAATATGCAGATATTATCTTGTCCCTTATCTAAACCGATTCCACAGAGAATTCCCCAATATCCATATAAAAGTATCCAACGGTACCTCTATGCAGTGCGCAAGGATGCTTGAACGCAATGAAGTAGACGTTATTGTTACAAACTCGCCTAACCCTGCCCTGAATGATATGATGGATATTATTCCTGTAAAGGAATTTCGTGACGTATTTATTGCAAAAAAGGATGTTTTTCCTCTACATGACCGTCCAGTAAGCTTTCAGGAACTTCAAAAATACCCGATATTGATGCTGGAAAAAAGGGCTACCACCAGTATATTCCTGCATAATTTATTCCTGGAGCATTCCCTTGATCTGGTTCCTGCCATTGAACTTGCAAGTAATGACCTGCTTATAGACCTTGCAAAAATAGGACTCGGTATTGCCTTTGTACCCGATTTTTGCATTAAAGATTTAGGAGATCTGGCTATAATCGAAACCGAACAGGAACTTCCTACAAGAAAGCTTGTCGCAGCTTACAATCTGGATTTACCTTTATCCGATGGTGCCAGGTATTTTATTGATTGTCTGGCAAATGATTATAAAGAATAGTATAATATGTAACTTTTCATAAATAATAAAAGAAGCATCATTATAAGGAAGCGGAAAATGAAATCTGTCTTTATAATGATGCTTATTATAATTAATTTAACAATGTTAGATTGAATATCGGTAAACAGATGTATCGCTTGATCGTTATTAATCCTTTGCCAGTTCATTCAGTCTGCTGTTGATTACTTTATTATAATTGATTACTTTTCTTTCGTACTCTTCGGTCATGTATTTTGAAGTAATCAAAAAATCAGCAGTTGCCCTGTTATTTGCTATCGGTATATCATACACGGCAGCAATTCTCAGTAAAGCTTTAACGTCAGGGTCATGGGGCTGGGCTGCAAGCGGGTCCCAGAAGAATATGATAAAATCAATGTTCCCTTCAACAATTCTTGATCCGATCTGCTGATCTCCCCCCAGGGGGCCACTGTTGTAAGCCTTAACCGGAAGATCCGTTTTTTCCGAAATAAGTCTGGCTGTGGTTCCGGTTCCGCTAAGAAAATGATTCCTTAAAATTTCTTTATTTGCCTCAACCCATTCAATCATTTCCTGCTTTTTGCTGTCATGGGCTATCAGGGCTATATGTTTTTGCCTTCCGATTGTAAATTTAATATATTCATCCTGCAACATTGCTCTATTCCTCTCTCTTGTCTTATTCAAAATCTTTTGTTAATACATATTCTTTTATATACAATTATAATAATGTATACGGTATTTAATTTCAAGTTTATTTAACCATATACAATACTTAATATATTAATTGTTTATGTGATATTAAAAATAATTTTACAAAGGCCTCTGCTTTTATAAAAGCAGAGGCTTTTTCATTAATACAATGTTTATTTTATATTGATTTTTATCAAATACCATTTTTAACGGTTAACTCCGGATTTAATATGCAGTCCATCCTCCGTCGGCAGTTATTACCGCCCCGTTTACAAAACTTGAATCGTCCGATGCCAAGAATACGGCTATTCGTGCTATCTCATCCGCTTGTGCAAATCTTGGATTATTGGCAGAGCCGGACATAGCCCTTTCTTTACCGAATTCATCAGGATTATCCATAGTGGTTTGGATATTGGTTTTTACCCCGCCCGGTGCTATGGCATTGCAGCGAATTCCCAAATTCGCATATTGAAATCCGATATTTTTTGTAAGCCCTATCAATGCATGTTTCGATGCCGTATAGGCTGCCCCGGCACGGGAACCGAATAATCCTCCTATGGAAGCATTATTGATTATTATACCCTTACCGTTTTTTAAGAATATCGGCATACATTTTCGTATTAACCTCATAGGGCCTGTAGTGTTTATACCGATAACCTTATCCCACAGTTCATCGGAAAGCTCAGCTACCGGAACAAAGTTATCCATAATACCTGCATTGTTAACGAGTATATCAACAGTTGAATAGGTTTTTACCGTAACATCCACCAGATTGTCCGTATCTTCCTTCTTTGCCACATCGGCTATAATGCCCAAAGCCTCTCCGTTTTCAGATTTTATCTGTGCTACCACTTCATCGAGTACCGGCTGATTTATATCGGAAAGTACTACTTTTGCCCCTTCTTTCGCAAACCGAATGGCTATTGCTTTACCCATTCCCGAAGCGGCACCGGTTACTATCGCAACTTTATCTTTCAGTTTCATTAATCTTCCTCCTTTCAGTGAAGGTTTATGATACTTTTGTTTATACTACCATAATAATTAATTTATGTCAATTATATATTATAAAATAATATTGTATAAAATTTATATCTAATTTTTAATAACCTTTTATATCTTTAACTAAAGATATTATTTTTTATTATGACTGCAAATATACTACACCTCTGCATTTATTAAAAGCAAAGCATAATTATATTAAACTTTGTGCCTCCACTGATTTTATGAATACACATTATAAAATATATTTTCATTATGCAGTATTCCTGTATTAGGCATAAAACCCGTGCTTAATGGTATATCTCCACTTAATTATCTTTACAATCAAAAATGCTATTGCACATGACCCATCAATAATTATCTTTACAAATATTTCAGGTTTTCAAATATAATAAAAACTAACAGAAAAATCTAACGGATATTAAAGCAAGTTCTAAAACCCTTAGTTTTATACTAATGACAAAAGACGCGTCGCATCATAGCTTTAATAACTATCTTGCAACGCGTCTTTCTTATTAAATATTTTTAATTTTTTAGGCTCTCCAGTCTGTCCATAACCTGTTTCATCATATCACTATATTTTTCAAGTTTAGCCTTTTCTTCCGCAACTTTGCTTTCTGGTGCCTTGGATATGAAGTTAGGATTGGATAGCATTCCGTTAACTCTCTTTAACTCCTGCTCTAAGCGTTCCTTTTCTTTTTCCAGACGTTCAATTTCTTTATCTATATCTACCAGATCTTCAAACGGGATGTAGATTGTTCCTCCCCGAATAACGGTTGATACCGCATCTTCTCCGATACCCGATTTATCATCCTGAACCAAAACTTCGCTTGCCATACCTAATGCGGCAAAGAAAGCTTTGCTCTCGGTAAATATTTCTTTTACCCTTTCGTTATCGGATACTACGATAACTTTTGCCTTTCTGCTGGGAGGAACATTCATCTGGGATCTTACGTTACGGATGCCTTTTACGGCTTCCTTTATAAGCTCGATACTTTCCGCATCTTTTTCAAACTCCCAGTCTGGATTGTATTCAGGCCATGAGGATATCATGATGGAATCTTTTTCTTTAAGCCCGGTCATTTCTTGAAGAGTGCAGAAAATTTCCTCAGTTACGAAAGGCATATAAGGATGAAGCAGTTTTAAGGATACGGTCAAAACATGCTGGAGGGTCCAAAGGGCTGCTGTCTTGGTCTCATCCTGGTCATTATAGAGTCTTGGCTTAACCATCTCAATATACCAGTCGCAGAATTCCTCCCAGATAAAATCATAAATTTTCTGTGCTGCAATACCAATTTCAAAGGTTTCAAGATTATCGGTAACCTCTTTAACTAGGTTATTGGCCTTTGATAAAATCCAGCGATCTGCCGGAGTCAGTAAGTTTTCATCAATGTTTCTGGTTAACTCAGCTTTTTCAAGATTCATCATTATGAATCTGGAAGCATTCCATACCTTATTGGCGAAATTCCTGCTGGCCTCAACCCTCTCCCAGTAGAAGCGCATATCGTTTCCGGGAGCATTACCTGTAATCAAGGTAAATCTAAGAGCGTCGGCACCGTATTTATCTATTACCTCAAGTGGATCAATACCGTTGCCCAGGGACTTGCTCATCTTTCTGCCCAGTGAATCTCTTACCAGGCCGTGAATCAATACCTTATTGAAAGGCTTCTTGCCGGTATGGGCATAACCCGAAAATACCATTCTGATTACCCAGAAGAATATAATATCATATCCGGTAACCAAAACATCAGTCGGATAGAAATACTCAAGATCATCTGTCTTTTCCGGCCAGCCTAAAGTCGAGAAAGGCCATAATGCGGATGAGAACCAGGTATCCAATGTATCCTCATCCTGTCTTAAGTTAGTGTTTCCGCAAACATGGCATCTGGAAGGCTCTTCTTCTGCTACAATTATTTCTCCGCAAGCATCGCAGTAATAAGCCGGAATTCTGTGTCCCCACCAAAGCTGTCTGGATATACACCAGTCTCTGATATTATCTGTCCAGTTAAAGTATATCTTGTTAAACCTGTCAGGTATAATCTCAATTTCACCGGATTTAACTGCTTCTACGGCAGGCTTAATTAGCTCATCCATCTTAACAAACCACTGGGGTTTAATAAGCGGTTCTATGGTTGTTTTGCAGCGGTCATGGGTACCTACGTTATGAATATGCTTTTCTACCTTAACCAAAAAGCCCAGTTCCTTAAGCTCCTCAACTATCGCCTTTCTTGCTTCGTAACGGTCCATGCCTGCAAATTTGCCGCCGTTTTCATTGATGGTAGCATCATCATTCATAATATTGATTTCCGGAAGGTTATGACGTTTTCCTACTTCAAAGTCATTGGGGTCATGGGCAGGTGTAATCTTAACTACACCTGTTCCGAATTCCATGTCAACATAAGAGTCGGCAATAACAGGAATCTCCCTGTTTACTATAGGAAGAAGTACTTTCTTACCGATTAAGTGTTTGTATCTGTCATCTTCCGGGTTTACCGCTACTGCCGTATCTCCGAGCATGGTTTCAGGTCTGGTGGTGGCTATCTCAACATATCCTTCTTCACCAACAACAGGATATTTGATATGCCAGAAATGACCTTCCTTTTCTTCATGCTCAACCTCTGCGTCGGATATGGAAGTATGGCATACCGGGCACCAGTTGATAATTTTGGAACCTTTATATATATAGCCTTTCTTATAAAGATCAACAAATACTTTATTTACGGCCTTGTTGCAGCCTTCATCCATGGTAAATCTTTCTCTGTCCCAGTCACAGGAAGAGCCTAATTTCTTAAGCTGGGATATGATCCTGCCGCCGTACTCTTCCTTCCATTTCCATGCTCTTTCAAGGAAACCTTCTCTTCCCAGGTCTTCTTTTTCTATTCCTTCTTTTTTAAGCTGCTCGATAATCTTAACTTCGGTAGCTATACTTGCATGGTCTGTACCCGGCTGCCAAAGGGCATTATATCCCTGCATCCTTTTAAACCTTATCAGGATGTCCTGCAGTGTATTATCAAGAGCATGGCCCATATGCAATTGACCTGTTATATTTGGCGGCGGAATCACAATAGTAAACGGCTTTCTGCTCCAATCTACCGTTGCGCGGAAATATTTGTTGTCCAGCCATTTTTGATATAGCTTTTCTTCAATGTCTTTGGGATTATAAGTCTTTGCCAATTCTTTCTTCACGGTAACCTCTCCTCTCTTTTTAATTAAAAAAACTGTGCAAGCTTGTGCTTTATTAGATATAGCAGTGTTTTCATACAATCTCACGAAACGTACCATATTCGCTTATTAATTCATGATATTAAAGCAACTTTAATAATTTTGCGAAGCTTTCATTATCAGCTAATTAAAGAATGTTTTACATTAAGCGAACCGTTTTGTGACAATAGGTCTTAGTTATTATGTAAGAAACTAAAAAATTTAATAAAAACAGATAATAAAAAAGGTTCTTCGACGCAAAGGACGAAGAACCGTGGTACCACCTTTATTCATGGCTTACATTTTATGAATTAATGCAATTAACTCACATACGTAAAGCCACCTCATTAGTCTTTAACGGGGACAAGCCGTCATTCCCTACACACCTGAAAAACCAGGCTTCAGAAATGCTGCTCCAAAGCTACCTTCGGTAAGACCGCTTATAGACCATCTCTCAGCCGGTGAATGGTCCTCTCTGTTAAGTGCTCCTTACCTACTCCTCTTTTTCACCGCATTTTGCAATTTTAAAGATTACTACTATATTATGCAAAGTTTACATTTCTGTCAAGTGCTTAGTTTTATTATTTTACTTATAATGTTTGAATTTATTTGATTATTATAATTGCTTAAGATGTTATCTATACAATATCCATCATTTTATCTCTATAGTATCTGCCTTATTCCTCAATATATCCGTCTTTACACCATAATTTCTTTGTCATAAACATATAAAAATGCTTGTATCAGTTTATGATACAGGACTTCAAAAATGAATTCTCCATTTTCGCATTTTCAATAATATACTTATTTTTAATACTTAAATCTGGGACTCCAATACATCCTGGCGTATTTTATACTCATTCAGTATGCGAATAGCATCATCTTTTCTTTCCGGACATGCTTTAATCAGGGATATAATGGTTTTTGCAGCTTCTTCTTTTTGCTTCTGATAAGTATCAATTCTTTCTCTTAATTTCTGCCTGCGGACATTAAGCCTGTGCCGGATTTCCACCATTTCTCTGCTGTCCAGAATAGCCGATGGCTGATAAATCCAAATTTCCGCATCATTTACACCAAATCTTTTAAGCTCGTTTACCAGTTTTTCATAATAGTACTCCAAAAGCTGTGAATTGCTTCTGTATTTTTTATTCTCATCTTTTATTTTGACAAACTGTTCCCAGCAATTTTTAAACTGCTCATAATTGTCCACCATATATTTGTTATATATATAGTCCAGATAGTTACGGTTATTTACGGATTTTATAGTCACTTTATTTGCAAGCATAATAACCTTGTTAAGCTTAATACGTACCAGCTGTATATCATTGGCATTTTTTCTGGCTTCCATAAAAATATACAGAGCAGAAGCCATACCCATCAATACCGTAAGAAGAAAAGGAAGGGTCATATTTGAATCTGTATAAACCGCTAAAATCGCAAAAATAATGAAAAGAAGAAGTATAATTACACAGGTAGCAACGGCAATTCCTTTAAGGAAGGTCTGCTTATAAACAATTTCATCCTTTTCATCCAGAAAGTTTTGCTTTTCCTGTTCCAGGCGTTTTAAGTCAGCCTCAATACTTTCCTGATAGGTTTCCGCTTCTTTGACTGCCGCTAATTCTTTCGGAATTTGCATCTCATACCGTTCAAACAGGCGGTACTGGGTATCTGTGATATCGTACTTTCTGTTTCGGATCATATCCCTTTCTTTGCTTAAGTTTACGATATTACTTGCCGCATCTTCCAATTCCTCTCTTTGTTCCCTGGGAATCATATCTATCTTTTGTATATCGGTCAAATATGAGGTCACCGCCTGATATTCCATCTTGGCTTCCTCTATTAAGCGCCGGCTTTCAGTTATAATTTCACTGTTTTCTCTAACATACTTGTTAAAGTCGGAACCTTTACTGCTTTTACCCGGTATAATATGCTCCTTATTCTTGCCCTGTATAAGCTGCTCCTTATTTTCTTTTGAATCCTTATTGTCAGGTTTTATAAATAATTTTTTAAGCCAACCCATAATTATCTCCTATCCTTAAGTTAATTATATCCGTCCTAATGGTTATTTATATTGACCTTATCTCCTTAATCCACCTGTCTAAAATCTCTTTGCATTTTATCTCAAATTCTTCCGTTTTCCCTGTTTTATACAAAGCCCTTAGTATCTGCAATTCTTTCATGTCCCTGCAAAGTCTTGCTTCATCGGACAACTGTTCCAGTTTAATAGCAATTTTTGCGGCAGTTTCATCGTCCACATTATATTCATTAAGTTTATCATAAAACATTTCCTTGTCTTTGCATTGCCACAGAGTATAAAGATACTGTTTGAGGCTTTCCGGCCTTTGATTTCTTTCATAGGCCTGCATAAAAAGCTCCAGGGCTTTCCCCGGCCCGTATATATGCAATTTGGCAATAGCAAGATTATGCAGTATATCCCCATACGACTTAGGGTCCAGGTTCACTGCATCTTCGGATACCAGCAGACTTTCATATTCGGCCGCAGCCTCCGAATACAATTTTCTTTTCAAGTAAGAATTAGCTTTAAGATACCGGCGTCTTGCCGAAGGCATTGCTCTTATTTCGTCTATTACCGAAATCAGCTTCTTTATTTCACTTTCCGTATAATAATCCGCGCTGCATAATACCACCGTTATCAAAGTCTTAAGATCGGCGCCTTGTTTTTTTAAGTTATAAAGCTTTTCAGCTCTTTCGGCCAAGCCAAGCTCTTTTCCTATCCAATCGATTAAAGAAGCGGTAAACATGGCTTCTTCAATGGAGTATATATTATTATATATGTAATAACATAATTCCTCGATTGAGTATATCCTTTCTCCCGAATCCGGAAGTACGTATGGCCTGTCCGTTCTTCTTCCGCTGCACAGTATAAGTTTTCCCATGCTCTATCCTCACTTGTCTTTCGTTTGTCATTAATTCTTATTATATATCCAATACATATTCAGCTACTACACCCAAAGCCGGATATATGTCCCCAAATCCCAAATCGGTAATAACTAGCTTAACCTTGTGTTTATCCTGGCAAGAAATATTTATTTTTAGTCTGGTCATTCGGTTCGGTCTTTCAGGTAAGTTATAAAGGGGTATTCTCTCCCTGATAATTTCCTTTGTTAATATATTCCTGAATATAATTTCTATATCTGCCACTTCATCCGGTATAACTTCTATTTCACTGTTTACCTCATACCAGGGTACGGCCGCATCTGACAGTAAAATTTCTTTTATATGTCCGTCCACATAAACTTTTATCCATATGGAACTGACAATCATGTCATTATTCAGTAATATTATATCTCCCAGCTTTTCATCACCGGAAAACTCCTTTGCAGCATAGCAGGCACCTTTTGAATAAAGGCTTTGTCCCATAAATACCCTGCGGCCTGCACACAGGCTCTTGATCACGTCATCCGCCCAGCCTCCCCCAAAACCTCGTCCTGTAATATACAAAGTCGATATAATCTGCTTATATAATACAGTTTGGGCAATGGTTTCAAATGCATACTTTTTATCAACTTTTTTATTTTTTAAAATTTTATAGTTTAAAGTATCTGAAAAATCCCTTTTTTCCATTCCGGCTATCATGGGACTTAATCTGCGGTTAATACTGATTTGATAATAGTAAAGCCCGTTTTCGTTAAAATCAAATAATCCTACGTCATTTAGCCAAAGCTCCTTTTCCTGACTTAAGGCATAATACATAAAACTGCTTCCGTGACTTATTACGGTAGCCCTGTCCTTATCAATTCCGAGCATATATAAAGCTTCATAAACCCCTTCAATTAAATCCGTATCCATTTCATCTATGGTAACTACCAAACGGGTTATTGTTTCTGTGGGGAAATAATTCTTTATAAGTGTTAAAGTTTTTCTGAAATACTTCTCAAGAAGTGTTACAGGACCGTAACTTTGCCCGTCTATTTCCACTGTTTCTTTATTTTTAAGTTTTGTTACCAGCTTATCGACCAGTACCGCAGAACCCTCTTTTGCACAACGTACGGCTTCCTTGCCGAACAGCCATATACCTGTATCGTTTCTTACGGCAAGGGCTGTCGGAATGAGGGTATCTTCCTCATCATCATCAGGACTTATGGATATCGGTTCATAGGTCTTATAGCTGAAGCAACTGATCTGTGAATAGTCATCACACAGATCAAAACCTACTATCAATTTCCTCGGGTTGTCCATTCTAATTCCCCTATCTTACGCATAGATTTTGAAAAACAGCTTAAGGAAGCGGTTCGTAACACTCATTAATTATATACTCATATATTATATACTCTTCCATCATATCAAGAAGTGTTTCTTCATCCCGTTTGTCAAGGGCTTTCAGCATCATATTTATTCGGTTATATTTCGTATCCTCATTCAGGTCAATATTATTCTTATAACACAGTTGCCTAAGTTCCGTTTCATTTACCTGATCCGTCAATTCTTCGGTTATATAGTATTCAAGACTTTCATTATAAAAGAGCAGGAATTCTTTTACGTGAATCCCCAAAAACACATTGGGCATTCTTTCTGTGTGAAATTCGTCACCGGCTGCATTTTTCATCCTGTAATGTATAAAGACCTGTTTTTTTGGATCAGTCCTGTACTCCACATAATACCGATCGGTAATTCTTTCTGGCAAATTTATAGCATTACTGTATCTTTTAAAAAACGGAAAAATTAAACCTTGTCTTTCAAACCTGTCGATATGATACGAAGCAAACGTCATGTCGTTGTCACTAAGCTGATTGTTTTCGCAGTTATATTTCAGCCAGGCCAATAAAGTAATATTGTTTTCCTCATAGTTTAACTCCCGACGTATAATCGGAATTATATCATCACAGACCGGTTGGTTATTGACCAGATATTTGTATGCACAATAAGTTAAGAAGGCCTTTACCAGCAGATGATTGGTTACATCTTTGTAATACTCAAGGAATACTTCGTATTTATCATCTGTATCTGCCTCGGTAAATAATATCTGTGCCAAAATCCGTTCTTCCAAAATACGGGTATCTATTTCAAATTCTTTGGCCGTACGCCATAAATTAAGCATGTCCGAAACAGATCCGATATAATATTTCACTAAGTAATTTAATATCGTTTCGTCATATTTATTTTGAGAAAATATGTAATAGCAAAGGTATAATAAGAGCTCCTCTTTCTCATCCAATCCTGAATTGGTTATCCAGCCGGAACACAGCTTAAGAAGCCTTTGAACAGATATGCCTTCCGTTCCGAAATATTTCAATGCTTCCAGAGCCTTATCATAGTATCCCCGTATTACCATATATTCCAGATATTTTAATCTGCCGGACTCCTTAACCTTTGACAGGTCCAGCTTCATCAGATAATTCTCTAAAAGATCCGCATCATAATTTTCATAATAATAATCAATCAGTGTCAAAAGACAGTCTATGTAATATGTTTCTTTTAGCCCGGGAACCGATAAAGCTTGTTTTCTTAGCCTTATGGCATCCTCATTCACAACCCTGTTGACTCTGTAATGATCAAACAGGTATAACAAAAGACCCGGATGGTTTTCGAAATCCGTAGTAATATCCATAAAATCTTCAGGTCTTAGCAGGGGTTTTAATGTATAATCTATGGATACAACATAACGATTGCCAAAAGAATCTATAAGGAATATATGAGCATCGCCGGTATAAAGCTGAATAAGGGCTTTTCCGTCTGTCAGATGAATTGTCAGTGCCTCATCAAGCTCTTTGTGGACGACTACAACACTTATAATATTTGGATTATCACAGCGTAACTCCTGTGTAAACATCACCCCGGGCAAATATTTTGCATAGTAATCAATAAGTTCAGGCTTACTTATAAACTCCATGTATATTACCGCCAGGTGAGGGCTGATATTTTGGGCTTCCAGCTGTTCCTTTACGAAAGTCTCCATACTCTTATAATATAATTGATATATGTATTCATTATAATGCTTGTTTTTTATAATGTTTGCATACAAATAAGCCTTTTTTTTATCATTAAGCCTGTTGTTATAGGCAAAATATATAAGCAGCGACTCGGGAAGAGGCTCCATACAGTCCTCGTCAACAGAATACATAAAATACTCATACAGTTGAGTTATGCGAAGGTTTGCATTTACGCCTCTTTTGTACCAGTCAAAATATTTTCTGTCACTTTTATAGCCTTTTATAAGCAGGCTGCAAATGGCCGAAAGGATTTCCTCAGTTTCATAAATACCGTAAAGCTTTGTAAGCCCTCTGTAAACTACCGGATTAAAATATTTTAACCTGCCCGCCAGATATGTAAACTGAAAGGCCAATCCTTTGGTAAGGCTGTCATTTTTAATTCCGTAATTTATAACCTGTATCTCAAAATTGGTAAGTTCCCGAAGAAGATATGGTTCTTCGTTATATGCCCAAAGAGCCTCATAGTACAGAATAGGTGAACGGCATCCCGCATTATATTGTTCTTTGATATCAGTTATCTTATAGTATCTGTTTCTTTCATAACGTCTGTCCGTAAAAAGCAAAAACCAAAGTATCCTCCAGTTGAAATTATCTCTGAAGTAATACCTGCTTATATTTTCTGTCACATTACGAACCGTATCTTCATCTTTTTTGTAAAGAGCAAGCAAATACAAATAAGCACAATATTCAAAAACTGATTTTCTGCGTAAATTTACTTCTTCTTTGCCCAATTCTTCAAGGAGCAAAGCTGCCTTTTGCCTGTCTTCCGCCAGTATGGCTGCATGGGTTTTAATTAATTTTATTATAGTACTTTCGCTTTTTTCATCCAGTCCGGGAATTAAAGCAACAATTTCCTGAATATACTTTGTCTTATTTATGCGTTCTAAACGAAAATCCAAATAATTTCTGGTGAAATCATAAACCAATTTTTTTCTGTTTTTCAGTTCACTTTCAAGGTTTAGGGATTCTTTGTGATTTTTACAGAATACTTCAACAGTAAGGGTCTGATGAACAGTTTTTATCCATATTTGTCCGTAATTTATGCCCGGTTTTAATTTATCTGCCATAACGGTAAAGGTTATATGATGATTATTTCCGATGAACCTGTCTGGCCATAAGAATTTTTGCTCAAGCGAAATAAACGGGGCATCAGTACTTACCCTGATTTCGGCATAGCCCCAATGATCTTTGGAAAGTATAAGTTTATCCAGTATGTCTTCACCATAGACATCATACTCCAGGTGTGTTTTATCAATATATAAATTTATTCTTGATTTTTTATTAACGGCTATCAGGAACTCTTCTAAGGCTTGGCTGGTAGAAATGCTTTTTAGCAGATTATGGTATATAGCGTGGAATTTTTCCTCATTCTTTAAAATAATTCTTTCAAAATCATCAGAGCGGAAGACCTTCTTTGCTTCGGTCCAGTCCATTCTTGCCAGATTTGCAAATTCAGAAAGATTTCTGATCTTACCGATAGAGGTGCTTATGGCAGGGGCTTCTACATGAGCAGTAAAAGGCACAGTGATTTCACCGCAATCACTGATAATTACTACTTTACCATGAATAATATCCGAGGGTTTTAAATAAGTTGCATCAAACCGATACATTACATTAATCTCTTTACCCGCAAAACCGGTTTGATTAAAAGTGAGCAATCGGTTGGACGAATATAACAGGCCTTTAATAGTCCCATTGGCGCTGTTTCCGATAGTTAAACTTCCTTCATACTGCTTTCCTGCCTCTACACTGATTACGATTTCTTCTACAGAAAGCTTAAGTACAGGAAGTTCATATTCAAATTCTCCTCTGGCAAACCGCTCGATCTTTTCCTTCAATTTATCACCTCATGTACGGTAATTATTGCATTCTATTTACAAAGAGATATAATATTATCTTATAATTCGGATAAATTTTATATATAGCAAAAATTTAACATACTACAACTAATTATAAATCAAAAATTATGAAAAATCCAGTCCCAAGGAGGATACCATGACAAGACAGAGGTACAATTTTCACGGCAGTGATTTAGAAATCATAGAAAAGATTTATAATATAAGAAAAGAAGATATAATAAACTTTGCAGCAAACGTTAATCCTTTGGGAATCTCTCCGAAACTTAAGAAAACCTTGTCCGAACGGATAGATTCTATAATGAGTTATCCCGACAGGGAGTATACTTTGTTAAGAGAAAAAATATCGGAATACGTAGATGCCGATATGACGGACATAATCGTCGGCAACGGCTCAACGGAACTTATTTCCCTGTTCATTCAGATTATGAAGCCAAAAAAGGCTTTAATTGTTGGGCCTACTTATTCTGAATATGAAAGAGAAATATCCTTAGGGGGCGGCTCTTCCCTTTATTACAGGCTGGAAGAAGAAAATGATTTCCGGATTGATATACAAAGCCTGGAAAGAGAACTTACACCGGATGTGGATCTGCTTGTTGTATGTAATCCCAATAATCCCACTTCTACAGCTATTACAAAAGACGATATGCGCTCTATTTTAGACATATGTAAAAGCAAAGGCATCTTTGTAATGGTGGATGAAACCTATGTGGAATTCGCGGATGATGTTAACAGCATATCTTCCGTTCAGCTTTCCAGGTTTTATAACAATATAATTATACTTCGTGGGATATCCAAGTTCTTTGCAGCGCCCGGACTGCGCCTGGGTTATGCCATCTGCGGAAACTCCGATCTTCTTAAGGAAATTAATAAAAGGAAAAACCCTTGGACAATAAATACCCTGGCTGCTGTTGCAGGGGAAATAATGTTCACCGACGAAGAATATATAAACAAGACCTGGCAACTTATATCCTCCGAACGAAAAAGAATCTGCGGTATCCTTAAAACCTGCCCGTATATAAAGTTTTATAACCCTTCTGCCAATTTTGTCCTTATAAAAACACTTAAAAATGACGTAACTTCCCTGAATTTGTTTGAAGCCGCCATAAAACAAGGCTTTATGATAAGAGATTGCTCCACATTCCCGTTTTTGAACAACAAGTTTATCCGTTTCTGCTTCATGATGCCTGAGCAGAATGACGCCCTGATAAAAACACTTTTTAACGTATTAATGTAATCAGGCTAATGATAATGGCTTAATTCAATAAAAAATCAATAAAATATAAGACGGTAAGTTGTAAAATTAATTGCCCAAACATGATAAAAAAGAAGTGACT
>CAZIHC010000024.1:0-14843 GCA_964538605.1 uncultured Herbinix sp.
CAAGCAGCCCTCCGCCGCCGACGGGAGCAAGGATGATATCAACCGTAGGAAGGTCTTTGAATATTTCCATGGCGATGGTACCCTGTCCTGTGGCAACATCCAGATCATTAAAGGGATGTATAAAGCAATATCCCTTTTCTTCGGCAAGCTGGCGGGCATAGTTATAAGCTTCGTCATAAACATCTCCGTAAAGAACGACTTCCGCACCGTAGCTTTTTGTCCGGTTTACTTTAATAAGAGGCGTTGTATTGGGCATTACAATTATAGCTTTGGCATTATAAAGTTTTGCCGCATATGCTACCCCCTGAGCATGGTTGCCCGCAGAAGCTGTTATCAAACCTTTGTCTCTTTCTTTTTTTGAAAGAGTACTGATTTTGTAATAAGCTCCCCTTACCTTATATGCCCCCGTAAATTGCATGTTTTCCGGTTTTAAATAAACTTTGTTGCCTGAGATTTCGCTGAAGTAATCGCTGTAGATGAGTTTAGTACGAAGTATTACTTTTTTCACCGCTTCTGTGGCTTCTTCGAACTTCTCTAAGTTCATTTCAATCGTCTCCTATTCGTTTTTCTGGAATAAAGCATTGACAAAATCCGATGCGTTAAATTTCTGCAGATCCTCTATATGTTCGCCAATACCTATATATTTTACCGGTATGTTAAGTTCAGACTGAATGGCAATGGCAATGCCGCCTTTGGCCGTACCGTCCAGTTTGGTAATTACAATACCGGTTAAGTTTGCTACTTCATTAAATTCCTTTGCTTGTGCCAGGGCGTTCTGGCCTGTAGTTCCGTCAAGAACCACAAGGGTTTCCCGGTATGCATCAGGGCATTCCCTGTCTATAATTCTGTTTATCTTTTTTAATTCTTCCATAAGATTCTTTTTATTGTGAAGCCTTCCGGCCGTATCGCAAATAAGTACATCGGCGTTTCGTGCCTTAAAAGCCGTGACTGCGTCAAAAATAACGGCCGCAGGATCCGAACCTTCTTTATGGGCAATAATATCAACGTTTGCCCTGTTGGCCCATTCGGTAAGCTGCTCTATGGCTGCGGCTCTGAAGGTATCCGCAGCGGCCACTATTACTTTTTTGCCCTGGGCTTTTAATTGTCCTGCCAGTTTCCCAACTGTAGTGGTTTTTCCTACACCGTTAACTCCCATAACAAGAACAATGGATTTTCTGTTCTCAAATTCATAAGCGGTTTCGCCTACAGCCATCTGTTCTATCATACTGTTTATAAGCAGTTCCCTGCACTGAGCAGGTTCTTTTATTTTTTGCTCTTTAACTTTGGCTCTCAGATTTTCCAGAATAGCATCTGTAGTTTTGATTCCCAAATCTGCCATAATCAAAGTTTCTTCCAGTTCTTCATAAAAATCCTCATCGATGCTGGAAAAACCGCTGAAAATGGCATCTATACCGTTAGCTATACTGTTTCTGGTTTTTGCAAGTCCTTTCACAAGTTTACTGAAAAAACCGGATTTTTGATGTTCCATAAAAAATATAAACCTCCGTGATGTAATCTTATTTTTCAAGTTCGTTTTCTATAAGGCTTACGGATACCAGAGTGGATACACCCTTTTCCTGCATGGTGATTCCGTAAAGGATATCTGCCACAGCCATGGTATTTCTTCTGTGGGTGATTACTATAAACTGAGTATCCTTTGATAGTTTGCATAGGTATTTTGCAAAGCGTTTTACGTTCGAATCATCAAGGGCCGCTTCAATCTCGTCAAGCAGGCAAAACGGGGACGGCTTTAGGTTTTGGATAGCAAAAAGCAAACTTATAGCCGTTAAAGCCTTTTCTCCGCCGGACAGCTGCATAATATTCTGAAGTTTCTTTCCGGGAGGTTGGGCATTAATCCGTATACCGGCTTCCAAAACATCATCATCGGTAAGTTCCAGATCGGCCTTGCCCCCGCCGAACAATTCCTTGAATACCGCATCAAACTGTCGGTTTATGGCTGCAAATTGCTTTTCAAACTGCAGTTTCATTTCAACTTCCAAATCACTGATTATTTGCAGTAAGGCCTGTTCGGCTTTAATCAGGTCCTCTCTCTGGGTTATAAGGAACTTATGCCTTTCGGACAGGTTTTTAAAATCCTCGATAGCATTTACGTTTACATCCCCAAGAGCTCTTATCTTATCCTTGATATCCTGGATGGATTTTTTTGCGCTTGCAAGGCTTATTTCCCTGCCGGCGTTATATTCTAATGCGGTAGAATAGGTAAGACCGTATTCTTCCCAGATATAATTCATCTGCTGGTCAAGTTGCTCGGTAAGCTTTTCCTTCTGGTTACCGAGCCGTATCAGTTCTTTCTCAAGATTATGAATTCTTAAGGACAGTTCATCTCTTTTTTCGAAGAACGATTTATGAATTCTTGAAATATTTTCTTTCTCTGCAATCCTGGATTTGATTTTTTCGTCCAGTTGCAAAAGAATGGTATCAGTTTCGTTTATGATTTCTTCGGTCTTTTTAATAATTTCCCTTTTTTCTTGAATTATATGGAAAGATTTTTGCATGTCAAGTTTTATTGCTTCTTCTTCCTCATATAATTTTTCAATTTCCCTTTTTACTCGCTTTATATTCTCCAAAATAAAATGGTTCTTCTGCTCCAGGGCGGAAAGTTCCATCCTGTATTTTGAAGCTTTTTCGTTAACTTCACTTTCAATCTCTCTTTCTCTTGAAAGAAGATTGTTTAATTCCTCAATTCTTTTTTCCTTCTCGGAATTTTTTTGCAGGTTGTCCGAAAGAGAGTTGTTCAATACGTCAAGATTGCTTTTTAAATCTGTATCCTGCTGTTCTATTTCATTTAATTCTCTTACAAAATCCTGATATACGGCTTCTGCCTCGGACTTTTTGGAAATAACCTGTTCAAGATTTAATTTAATGGTATTTTGCATTAAAAATTTGTCCTGAAGCTGTTTTTTTGTCTCTTCAAGACGAGCCGTCAACCTGGATTTTCTTGAGATTTCGTTTTCTTTTTCTAATACAAGCCCCTCAACCTGCTTATCCAGTTTTTTAATTAATTCTTCCAGATCTTCAATCTCCCGCCGTCTTCCGAGCAGATTGCTGGTATTTTTATATGCCCCTCCCGAAATTGAACCGCCGGGGGAAAGTAATTCCCCTTCTAAAGTTACAATTCTTAGGGAGTAATCGTATTTTCTTGCTATTAATGCGGCATTATCGATATTATCAATAACTATTATTCTTCCAAGAAGATATTCGATTAATTCATGGAATTTTTTATCCGCTTCAACCAGGCTTGAAGCAATGCCTATAACACCTTTTTCATTTAATACGCTGTGATTATGTAGGCTTTTTGAAGATTTAATATTAGTAAGCGGTAAGAATGTCGCCCTTCCGTACTTGTTAGCTTTTAGAAAGGCGATTAATTCTTTTGCCGTATCTTCATCCTCGGTAATTATATTCTGAATGCTTTGGCCCAAAGCAGTTTCTATAGCGGTTTCATATTCTTTATTGGTTTTAATTATATCGGCAACAACACCTATAATACCGGGCATGGCTTTTTTCTGTTCCATGATTTTTCTTATGCTGTTGCCATAGCCTTCATATCTTTCGGTCAGGTTAATCAAAGATTCCAGCCTGGATTTTTCTATGTGATATTGCCTCTGAAGTTCATTTTGCTTAAGAGCTATATTATCTATTATATTTTGGGAATTAATAATTTCATTTTCCAAACTCTGGCTTTCGGCTGTAAGTTTTTCGATTTCTTCCGTTATGTTGCTTAAATCCGCTTTTAATCTGACTATTTCTTCATCATATAAACCTTCTTCGCTCTTGCTTTTAATAATTTTTTGATTAAGCTGAGCCCTGCGGATGGCATTCTGCTCGAGCATGGTTTCATAACGCTGTATGTTGCTTTTTATAACGGAATTTTGATTAAGATATTCAAAGGCGGCATTGCTGCAATCTTCGATTTCTTTGGTATAATTTTTAATATTATCTCTTATTTGATCAAGTTCTACAAGTGTAGAACTCAGTAAATCGTCTATCTGACCGATATTAATATCCAGTTTTTCTTTTTCTTCCAGATATTCCTGCTCTTCGGTTTTTTTAGCAGAAATCTCCTGTTCGGTGGAATGAATTCTTTCCTGATAATATTCATCGTTTTGCAGAAGGGAATTGATTTGTTCATTTAAAACTTTAATTTCTCCTTCTGCTTTTTCCTTTTTTATGAGATATTCGTTATAAGAAGACTTATCGGCGTCAATGCCGGCATCCAGTTCTTCCAGCTGAGATTCTAAACGTATATATTCATCCTTTATTTTTTCATATTCGTATCTGGTCTGTTCTAAATCTTCCGAAATGATTGTCAGCTTATTTTCCAGCTCTTCTTTTGAGGAGCGTAATTTATCGTATTCCTTTAAAAACAGGGAAACCTCAAGGTTTTTTAGTTCCTCTTTATATTTAAGATAAACTTTTGCGGTTTCGGATTGCTTTTCCAAAGGAATAAGCTGTCTTTCTATTTCGGATATAATATCGGAAACTCTTGCAAGATTGGCTCTTTCCTCTTCAAGGTTTTTTTCTGCCTCATATTTTCTTCGTTTAAATTTTACTATACCGGCGGCCTCGTCAAACAATTCTCTTCTGTCTTCGGGCTTGCCGCTTAGTATTTTATCTATCTGGCCTTGTCCGATCATGGAATAGCCTTCTTTACCGATACCGGTATCCATGAATAATTCCTGGACATCTTTAAGACGGCAGGAAGTGCCGTTAATGAGATATTCACTTTCACCGGAACGATAAACCCTTCTTGCAACCGTTACTTCTTCATAATCTATGGGAAGTTTGTGGTCAGAATTGTCTATGGTCAGTGCGACATATGCATAACCTAACGGTTTTCTCATTTCTGTTCCGGAAAAAATAACATCTTCCATCTTGGAACCTCTGAGTTGCTTTGCACTTTGCTCACCAAGTACCCACCGTACCGCATCGGCGATATTACTTTTTCCGCTGCCGTTTGGCCCTACAATTGCCGTAATCCCGCTGTCAAATTCCAATTGCAGTTTATTGGCAAAGGATTTAAAACCGTGTACTTCTATTCTTTTTAAATACATTTAAGTAACTCCCATCCGTATATTTTGTCACTTATTTTCCTGTAATTTTTTTATGGCCTGCAAAGCTGCCTCCTGTTCGGCAGCTTTCTTTGTTCTTCCTACCCCGCAGCCATATTGCTTGTTCCCTACATATAAAGCTATGGTAAAGGATTTATTATGGTCTGGGCCTTCCTCGGATATGAGTTTATATCGGATTTTCTGCTTATTGTTTTCATTTTGAACCATTTCCTGTAAGATAGTCTTACTATCGAAAAAGAGTTCCTTGTCTTCAATCTGGTTAAGGATATTTTTCTGTACAAACTCTTTTGCACTAGTAAAACCACCGTCCAGGTATATTGCACCAATGATTGCTTCCAATGCATCGGAAAGAATGGAATCCCGCATACGTCCCCCTGAGATATCTTCACCTTTACCGAGAAGCAGATATTCTCCAATATTTAATTCCTTGGCGCACGATGACAGGGCTTGTTCACAGACCATACCTGCTCTGAGTTTGGTTAAATCCCCCTCTGACAGATCGTTGTATCTTTCGAATACGTATTCACTGGTTACAAGTTCAAGGACGGCATCTCCGAGAAATTCCAGCCGTTCATTATTGCTTTCTTTGCGCATTTTCATCTCATTGGCATAAGAACTGTGAGTTATGGCCTGAAGCAGTAAAGACGGGTTTTTAAACTTATATCCGATTCTGTCTTCCAGTAAAGAAACGGAGGCTTCTTGTTTGCTTCTTCTGCCCATATTTCGCTCCTCCTTCATCTTACAGATAAAAGCCCACTAAATAAGGCGAACCTTATTTCAGGGCTTTTATACAGCACTAATTCTATTTTAGCTTAATGCTTTTTTGATTTGTTCTACGGCATCCCCGACTGTTACAATATTTTCAGCATCTTCGTTTGAAATTTCGATATCAAATTCTTCTTCGATACCCATTATTATTTGGAATATATCAAGGGAATCTGCACCTAAATCGTCTACGAAAGTTGTGTCCTCTGTTATCTCGTCGGGATCGACATTCATTACTTCACTAATTATTTTTTGCAGTTTTTCAAATTCCATATGCATTCACCCTTCTTTTTTTAATATTAATATTTATTCTTGCTTTTTTAAATTAGCTTCAAATTTTTCATTGATTTTTTGCTCAGTGAAAGTTACACATTGTAAAATAGAATTTCTGATTTCATTACTTTTGGAGTTTCCGTGGGTCTTGACTACCAAACCTTTAAGACCCAGCATTGGAGCGCCGCCATACCTGGATTGATCAAAATCTTTTAAAGTATTTTTTAAGGCCGGCTTACATAATAAGGCACCTATTTTACTCCTGGTAGAACTCATAAGCCCTTCTTTTATTTTTTCTATAAGAGCACTGCCAAGCCCTTCATAAAGTTTAAGGATTACATTGCCCACAAAGGCTTCACAGACAATAACGTCAGCATGGCCGTAAGGGATATCTCTTGCCTCTATACTACCTATAAAGTTGATATCAGGAATTTCTTTAAGCAATGGGAAAGTTTCTTTTACCAATTGATTGCCTTTTTCTTCTTCTGCGCCAATATTTACTATTGCTACTCTAGGATTTTTTATTCCAATTACATTTTCCATGTAAATAGAACCCATCTTGGCGAATTGAACCAGATGGCTTGGTCTGGCATCAACATTGGCACCGCAGTCAATCAGTAAAGAAACGCCTGATATGGTAGGAATAAGAGGGGCAAGAGGCGGACGTTCAACTCCTTCAATTCTACCCACAATCAGTTGGCCACCCGCTAAAACAGCACCTGTACTTCCGGCGGAAACAAAGGCATCTGCTTCACCGCTTTTTACCAGGTTTAATGCCACTACAATTGAGGAATTCTTCTTGCGGCGGATTGCCATAACAGGAGCCTCATTGTTCGAGATAATTTCCTCGGCATTTACAATCTGAATTCTTTCTTTATCGTAATCATATCCGCCAAGTTCGTTATGAATTATCTCTTCTTTTCCGACCAGGATAACGTTAATGTCTTTTTTGTCTTGTATGGCTAGGACGGCTCCTTTAACTATTTCTTTAGGAGCGTAATCGCCTCCCATTGCGTCAACCGCAACCGTTATCGATTTGCTCATATTCACTCCTATCCGCACCAAAATAACGCAAGGTACTGTTTATAATGCATAGTACATTAGCAATAATGTAATTGCATTATAAAATATGCTTTCACATTTTATTTATACCTTGAATTAATTGATATGCTTCATAATAAATAATATCGAAGTATATCAGATATTCTTTGCTTTTTTCAGAAACTTTTGCATTATTGTGGTGCTTTTTATTAATATTGGCCGACTAAATTTATGGAATATGTATGTCGGCTAATATATAAATCAATATATACGATATCATATGAAAAATCAACCCTTTAAATGGTGGTTGATACCAAAAAATTCGCCGATTAAAACACGGATAGCAAAAATATACCTGCCGTAATCCCGATGTCATTAATTCGGCTTTGTAGGCCGACAATGACAACATAAATCACAGCAGGTGTTTATTAAGATGCTCTTATAGAACATTTGATTCAATTTAATAGTATTCAGTTTATTTTTTCATATAAAAGAAAGACTTGAATGTATAAAAGCCGAATTTATTAGCCTGCAACATTTGCTCAGTACTTCCTACAAAGAGTATGCCGTCATTTTTTAAAGCATTGTGAAAATTTTGATAGATGCGGTTTTTTGCTTCATCTGTAAAGTAAATAAGTACATTACGGCATACTATAAGATCGCAGTTGTTTGGATAGGGATCCTGCAGCAAATCATGTTGTCTGAATTCAACACAAGCTTTTATATCATCTGATATTTTATAAGTGTTTTCACTAACTTGCTTGAAATATTTATTAACAAATTCTTTCGGAAGTTCCCTTAAGCTTTTATAGTGATATATGCCTATTTTGGCTTTTTCGATTACCAAACGGTCTATATCCGTAGCCAATATTTTTATCTTGTCTAAAGGAAGAAACTTTGCCAGCAGCATTACCAAAGAGTATGGTTCATCTCCCGTAGAACATGCGGCACTCCAAATCTTAAGTTGCTTACCGAAACTCTTAAAGAGATGGGGAAGTACTTCATGTTCCAAAACAGCCCATTGGTCCGGATTACGATAGAATTCGGAAACGTTTATTGTTATATAATTTATAAACTCATCATAATAGGCTTTTTCGGATTTTAGTACTTCTACATAATTTTTATAGGAGGTGATCCCGTGTTTTAAGATTAAAGCGTCAATACGACGCTTCATTTGCCTTTCTTTATATGAATTTAGATCTATCTTTGTCAGTTGGTAAATGGCTTCCTTAAATGCTTCATAGCTACCAAGCACATCGGTATCTCCTTATCATTTGTCGTTTATATTCAATAAGCAATAGTTAATTCTTCAAGGTAATTACTAGTTGGCAGAATTTTCTTCGGTATTTTCGGTTGAATTATCGGCCTGAGTGTCTTTGGATTCTTCGTCAGTTTTATTCTCTGATTCCAAAGCTTTAATGCTTATGCTGATTTTTTTGTCTTCTTTATTGAATTCAACAACTTTGGCTGTTATTTCCTGGCCGATTTTAAGGACGTCCGAAGGTTTGTCAACATGTTCCTTGGATATCTGGGATACATGCAGCAAAGCGTCAATACCCGGCTCCAATTCCACAAATGCGCCAAAATCGGTCATACGGGCTACTTTTCCGGTTACAACATTACCGGCTGCATATTTTTCCTCAGCTTTTAACCAAGGATTTTGATCTTCGAATTTTAAGCTTAAGGCTATCTTGTCACCTTGAATGTCCTTAATGAAGGTCTTGACCTTATCTCCCACTTTAAATAACTTCTTAGGATCGTCAACACGGCTCCAGGACATCTCGGAAATGTGCAGAAGGCCGTCTGCACCGCCAAGATCGATGAATGCACCGAAATCGGTAATATTCTTTACAACACCTTCTACGGTCATTCCGACTTTGATTTTTTCATATAATTCCTTCTTCATTTCTTCTTTTCTGGCAACTACAAGCTGTCTGCGGTCACCGATTATTCTGCGCTTCTTCGGATTAAATTCGGTAATTACAAATTCAATCTCCTGTCCGGCATATTTGGACAAATCTTTCTCATAAGTATCGGAAATTAAGCTGGCCGGTATAAATACCCTGGCTTCGTCTATGATAACACTTACACCGCCATTAAGTACTTCTGCAACTCTGGCTTTAAGAACAGTCTTGTTTTGATATGCTTCCTCAAGCTTCTTATATCCTTTTTCGGCTGCAAGACGTTTATAAGTCAAAACGACCTGGCCTTCGCCGTCATTTACCTTAAGAACTTTTGCTTCCAGTTTGTCACCGGGTTTAACAACGGCTTTCAGGTCTATATTCGGTGAATTTGTATATTCATCCTTAGTAATTATGCCTTCAGTTTTGTAGCCTATATTTAAGATAATCTCGTTATCTTTAACGTCCAAGACTATCCCTTCTACAATATCACCGGCGTTAATTTCCACTAAATTTTCTTCTTCTAATAATTGTTCAAAACTTTTTTCTGACATAACGGTAAGAACCTCCTTGATAATATTATGTGGGGTCGAAGCCCCTGCTGTAATACCTACATTCCGATAAGATTTAAACAGACTTAAATCCAAATCGGCCGGTTTTTGTATATAGTAAGTATTTTTACATTCACTTTTACAAATTTCATATAGTTTCCTGGTATTGGAACTGTCTTTTCCGCCAATCACAATCATGGCATCCGAATTTTTGGCGAGTTCATATGCTTCCTGTTGCCTTTGTTGTGTGGCACTGCAAATTGTATTAAAAACAAATATATCATAACCTTTTTTTGATATAATTTCAACTAATTCTTGAAATCTGTTGTAATTATATGTCGTCTGTGCAACTATGCAAAGCTGCAAATCCAAAGGAAGATCAAGCTTTTTTGCTTCTTCAATATCTCGAATAACGGTATAGTTTTCGTTATAGCACCAGCCCATAATACCTATTATTTCAGGATGATTCGGGTCTCCGGCTATAATTATATGGCGTTTTTTTTCATTATCGACAATTTTGTGTATTTTCTTAACAAAGGGGCAGGTCGCATCAATAATTTTATGACCGTAGGAAGAAAGTTCATCATATATTTTTTTCGGAATACCATGTGCGCGTATAATTAGTGTTCCCTTTGGCAATTCTTTTAATTCTTCCGGGTTTTCTACAACCTTTACACCTTTTTTTGCAAGATCTTCCACAACCTGCTCATTATGGGTAATCGCACCGTAAGTATAAATAGGTTCATTGCTGTCAATATTTTTATAAACCAGATCAACTGCCCTTTGAACACCAAAACAGAAACCTGCGGTTTTTGCCACTTTAATATTCAATATTACAGCTCCTATCTTAATTATTTATTATATTTTTAAAATATTTAATTATAGTGTCTTTAACTTCATCTATGGTCATATTGGTTGAATCAACTACTATGGCATCCTCAGCCTGTTTTAGGGGGGCAAAATCCCTGTTCATATCACGATAGTCCCGATCAATAATATCCTTTTCTATAACATCGATATCTGCATTGATGCCTTTTTCCTGCAACTCGAGAAATCTTCTTCTTGCCCTTTCTTTGGTGCCGGCGGTAAGGTATATTTTTAAATCGGCGTTCGGAAGGACGTAAGTTCCTATGTCCCTGCCGTCCATTACAACGTTTGCTTTACTTGCGAGATTTCGCTGAAGTTCAACAAGTTTTAAACGGACTGCCGGATAAACGGATACGGCACTTGCCATTTTGCCTACATCTTCGGTTCTTAAGGCGGCTTACATTTTCGCCGTTTAAAAATATTTGTTGCTCTCCGTCAATATATTCTATCGATATATCAACCATATCAACGGCAGTTTTTATTTTTTCCCCGTCAGAAGCATTTATATTATTTCTGATAAAATACAAAGCCATGGCTCTGTACATTGCACCCGTATCTACATAGATAAAATTCAGTTCCCCGGCTATTTTTTTTGCTATGGTACTTTTTCCTGCTCCCGCAGGTCCATCAATTGCTATACTAAAATGCTTCATAATACCTCCAAACATAAAAATACAGATTTTGACATTTATATAAAATATTATACTATAATTTTGATAAATAAAAATACTTTTTTTTAACTTTTTACTTAAAACTGCAATATTATATGCTTATGCCAGCCAGATAACCGGTTGACCAGGCAATCTGAAGATTGAAGCCTCCTGTTAAGGCATCCAAATCAAGTACCTCTCCTGCAAAGTATAAATTTTTTATAATCTTTGATTCCATTGTAGAGGGATTTATTTCTTTAACGTTGATTCCGCCTTTGGTAATCACAGCCTGACTAAATGTTCCCAACCTTTCTATGTTCAGAGTAAAGTTCTTAAGAAGTTCAGCCAAATAAAGACGTTCTTTTTTTGTAACTGAATTTACCTGTTTGTCAGGATCAATATGACTTAGACGAATAATAACATCTATCAGTTTATTTGGCAATAGGCGGCTGAGCGAATTCTTAAATTGCCTGTTTTTGAATTCTTCGAAATCCCGAAGCAAACGTTGATCCAGCTGTTCCATTGTAAGTGCCGGTTTTAAATCTATCTTTAATATAATCTTTTCACCTGAATTAATATAAGGGATTATGAAACGGCTGGCACTTAAAATAACCGGACCGCTGACACCGAAATGGGTAAATAAAAGCTCTCCGAAATCTTTGTAGACTTCCTTTTGACCGGCCAAAACTGTTATGGCTATATTTTTCAGGGTTAATCCCATAAGGTCCTTGACAAATGGCTCCGAAACGTAAAAGGGAACCAGTGACGGATATAAATCGGTAACAGTGTGTCCTGCTTTTTTGGCAAAGCGATACCCGTCCCCGGTCGAGCCTGTAAGGGGATAGGATAGGCCTCCGGTAGCAACGATAACCGCATCGGCAGAATGTATATTTTCGGAATTTTTTAATTTTATCCCGTAAAAGCATCCGTTTTCAATTATTATTTCGCTCACTTCACTATTATAACGAATATCAACGCCAAGGCGTTCCAGTTCTTTTTTTAATACGGCTATAACATCCGAAGATTTGTCAGATACGGGAAATACCCTGTTTCCTCTTTCAATTTTGGTTTTTAACCCCAGGCTTTCGAAAAAATCTATGACATCATAATTATTTAAATGATGAAAAGCTTTATATAAAAATTTAGGATTGGAAGTAATATTTTCAAAAAACGTGTCTTTATCGCAGGCATTGGTAAGATTGCATCTCCCTTTGCCCGTTATATACAGTTTCTTTCCCAGCTTTTCGTTTTTCTCAAATATGACAACCTTATGACCGTTTCTTGCGGCAGCTATGGCCGCTATCATTCCGGAGGCTCCGCCTCCTATTACAAATACTTTTCCCATAGATTTCACCTGTTTTTAATTATTATAGAATAGCATAAATTAAGGTAATTGTCGAATACTTTTACAGTATCGCAATTACCTGATTAATTCTTATGGATTATTTTTTAACCTCTACATAAACTTCATCTTTTCCGAATTCGAGATGACCGCTTATATAAGGGCCGCCTTCCACATGGTAAATGACCTTATTATAATCTTTAAGATTTTCCACAAGGCTTTGGGCTATAGCATCAAGAATTGCGGTTTCAAAGCTTGCTCCTACATCTTTCAGAGGCGGCTGATCGGAATAAAAACTTACTATTACAGTATCATTTTGAGTGGTTACGCTTTCCACGCCTATTAAAATCGACCGGTCTGCCATGGAATCTACTACCGTATCTACTATTAATTGAGGTGTAATATCTTTATCGGCAGGTACTAAGGCAGGAACCGCTTCCAACTGTGCGGAACTGTCTACTATATATATCAGCAGTTCAACATTTTCAGTCGGTTGTACAATTGTCGGGCTTGGATTATTAATATCCGTGGAAGCATTAGTCTTGGAACCAACGTTTTGGTTTAATACATCGGTTTCTTGCGCAGAACTGCTTTCTGTATTATCGGTAACGTCAGTTTTATCATCATTTATATTATCATTATCTTCATTATTCTCTATGTTATTCCTTGTTTCGCCGTTATCTTTGAAAGTTCTGAAATTTATGCTATTACATCCGGAAAACAAGAAAATGACGGATATAATAAGTACCAATGCCAAGCTTTTATTGCGGTATTTCATGATAACCTCCTTTCCGGAAACAATAAAACTTTTTATTGATATCAGAATAACGTAGAACTGTGTCAATAATATGGTATTCTTTCAACGAAATTATGATATTTCATAAGTTTCCAGTACACATCGGCGGACCAAATCCAATGCCGCAACAACACTTTGCTCCCTGATCTTTTCCCGGTTTCCTCGGAAATTACGTTTGCTTACAACGGTTTTGCCTTTTGTATGACAGGCGATGTATACAAGCCCAACAGGTTTTTCGATACTTCCTCCTGTAGGGCCGGCTATGCCGGTTACCGCTACACTGACGTCACAGCCGGAAACTTTAGCACACCCTTCCGCCATCTGCCTTGCTGTTTCTTCGCTTACGGCACCGTATCTGTCTAAAATATCGGCATCTACATTCAGATACTTAATCTTGGCATTGTTTGAGTAAGTAATAAACCCTTCCGTAAATACATCCGATGCACCGGAAACATTCACTATCCTTCCGGACAGCAAACCTCCCGTGCATGATTCGGCGGTAGAAAGGGTTAGTTTATGACGGCGAAGCAGTTCTATTACTGCCTGTTCCAGGGTGACATCCTCTCTGGTTGTGTAGATATTAATACCAAATCGGGATTTTAACTCATTAATAATCGGTTCAATCAAAGCTGCTGCATCTTTATAGTTATCGGCACCGGCGGTTATTCTGAAATGAACTTCACCGGTCTTGGCATAGGGAGCGATAGTAGGATTATTCTGAGCATTTATCAGATCCATAATCATGGTTTCGGCTTTGCTTTCTCCGATACCGCATATTTTGACCATTTTGCTTACAAATACCTTATCCTGGTATTTTTTAAGATAAGGTATCATACCGTTTTCAAACATCGGTATCATTTCGGAAGGAGGTCCCGGAAGCAGTATAAAGATTTTGCTCTTATCTTCCACAATATAACCGGGTGCGGTTCCGTTTTCATTGTCTATAACAATGGAACCTTTTATCTTTAAAGCCTGCTTCCAGTTGTTATTGGTTATTTTTGCCAAACCTTCGGGTAAATTTCTGTTTATATCGGGATAGATTTTTTCAAAGTATGAGAGAATTCTTTCTCTTGAATGATCATCCATAACCAGTTCTCTGCCCAATACTTTTGCCAGGGTTTCCTTGGTTATATCGTCTGAAGTCGGGCCCAGGCCACCGGTAAGAATGATTATGTCGGCCCTGTTCATGGCTGTTTTTATGGCTTCGGCAAGCCTGCCTTCGTTATCCCCTACGGTAATTTGATGATACATGGAAAAACCCAGCTTGGCACATTGAACGGACAGATAATTGGCATTGGTATTGACTATATTTCCAAGTAAAAGTTCCGTCCCTACGCTGATTAATTCTACAGTCATATAACGGCCTTCTTTCGTCATTATTTATTGGTATTGGTAAATAAAAGGCTGCGGTTTTTAATCAAATAATCCATCATGGATATAATGGTCAAAGCCAAAGCCAGATATACAAAAATTACTTCAAGAATATTTATGAATTCAAAATCCAAATTAACTGTCAACATAACACTCATAATTATCTGCACTATGGTTTTAATCTTACCCCACC
>CAZIHC010000025.1:0-12730 GCA_964538605.1 uncultured Herbinix sp.
TGATTTTTTTAGTACAATAGGAGAGGAATAAGTGTTAAGTCTTTTACGTAACAGTTCTCCTTGCTTTCTGGCAATAAATTTACCAAGTTTGTCGCTTTTTTCATTAAATTTACAACCGTATAAATATGAATCAAGATGAGGGAGATATTCTTTGCGTACTATAACACCGGTTAATGGTATGATGTTATTAAAATCTTTAACTTTTAAACGAATCATCCGGTCTATGTCCAGATCTTCCTTTGTTATAAAACCTACTCCGGTTTCGCTGATGTCTTTGACAAGTACATTAATCAGATAAGGCCCTGAGGCGGTGTTTATGTATATAGGCATATCTTCTCCTATATACATTCTGTAAGCTTCTCTGCGATTATATGGCTTACCGTCACCCTGCATAGTGATTTTATGATAAATATTGCCGTCGAATCTGATAAGTTTTACGTCTACATTTTCCCATAAAAATACTTTGCCGTCTGTCTTAACTATCAGATTAATACGGCATTTATCATTAAAACCGATAGTACGTTCATTTACTGTTATAGGATTTATAAATATAGAATCATTATGTAAGGAAACAACTTCGCTGTTAAATGACATAGAACGGCCACAAAAGCGCACTTCAATTTCTATGTTGGCTCCCGAAGGATTTCTTCAATTCGCAAGCCTGCACCTCCTAAGCAGTTACTAATGTAAGTATATTACATTTTAACCGTAATTACAACAAATTTCTATACATCTTTACCATTTATGTCGATTTTATTATAATTATATAAATAAATTAGTTATTAGAAAGGTGTGTTTCTTATGAAATTTACAAAAATGCAGGGATGCGGCAATGATTATGTATATATAGACTGCACTAAGACGCAAGTGTTGGGAGATGTTGCAGATTTAGCAGTTAAGATAAGTGACCGCCATTTCGGGGTAGGTTCAGACGGTCTTATACTGATAAAACCATCCGAAAATGCGGATTTTTTTATGGATATGTATAACAGTGACGGTTCCAGAGGTAAAATGTGCGGAAACGGAATACGGTGTGTCGGAAAATTTGTATATGATAAGGGACTTACGGATAAAACCGAGCTAAAAATAGAAACCTTAAGCGGGATAAAAAATCTTAAACTGTCAGTTGAAAACGGGAAAGTGGATTTGGTTACAGTAGACATGGGGTCACCCGATTTAAAGCCGGAAAATATCCCTGTCATTACAGATAAAAATGTCATGATAAACGAACCGATTATTGTGGGTGATAAAGAATATAATGTGACCTGCATATCTATGGGAAATCCTCATGCGGTTGTTTTTGTTGATGACACGGACAATTTCCCGATAGAAACCGTTGGACCATTATTTGAAAAGCATAAAATATTTCCTGACAGGGTAAATACCGAGATTGTCCAGGTAATAGATAGAAATCATATAAAAATGCGGGTTTGGGAACGAGGATCCGGAGAAACATTGGCATGCGGTACGGGAGCTTGTGCGTCTGTGGTGGCATCGGTTATTAACGGACTTACAGACAATGAGGTAAAAGTTTCATTGCTGGGAGGAGACCTGCATATTAAATATGATAAGGATAAAAACATGGTATATATGACAGGGCCTGCTGTAACGGTATTTGAAGGAGAAATCAGCTTATAAATTCTTCGAATTATTCTTAATCCGTTACTTGCATAAACAAGAAAATCAATTGTTAATAATGATATAAGATAATACTGTTTAAAATGCTTTAATCAGCTTACATCTGGAGGTAAATAATATGATCTACCCGGCTAATCTGGAAAAAGGGTTTTATATAGGCGTTACGGCTACATCAGCGGGTTTTGACAATGAACCGGATTATAATCGCCTTGATAACGCAATCCTTAATTTTGAAAAGATGGGATATCCGGTCATTACAACACCTAATGTAAAGTCCAATATCAAAGGACGAAGTTGCGACGGTGTGACCAGGGCAAAAGAGTTAAATACCCTGTTTAATGATTCTAAAATAAGAGCAGTTATAGCAGCCAGCGGGGGAGACTTTTTGGTGGAGATGCTTCCCTATGTTGATTTTAATCTGATAGCCGATAACCCCAAATGGATACAGGGATTTTCGGATACAACGGGATTGAATTTTACAATAACAACGAATCTTGATATAGCCACCGTTTATTCGTATAATTTCAGCACATTCGGAATGGAAAGCTGGCATAAGTCTTTATCCGATAATCTAAAGATCCTGGAAGGCAAAGATGTTATTCAGGAAAGCTATGATTTATATCAGGACGGATATTACAAAAGAATAACAGGCCTTGAAGGTTTTGTACTTGAAAAAAAGGTAGAATGGAAAAATATTTTCCCGTCAGGCAGAAATGATGAAAAAGAGATTGAAGTATGCGGCCGCGTTCTTTGCGGATGTTTGGATTGCCTGCTTAATTTGGTCGGTACCAAATATGATAAAACCAAAGAATTTGTAAAAAAATATAAATCAGACGGAATATTGTGGCTTCTTGAAAGTTATGATTTAAACAGTGCCGCTTTAACCAGGGGCCTTTGGCAATTAAAAGAAGCCGGCTGGTTTGACAATGCGGTTGGTTTTGTGTTCGGCAGGCCGGCTATGTATGAAAGCTTTTATGATATTTCTTATGAAGAAGCCGTATGCTCGGTACTTGGCGACTTAAACCTGCCGATTATATTGGATGCAGATATCGGACATAAGCACCCCCAGTTTACTGTTATAAACGGTGCATTAGCCAAGGTAAAAAGCGGGAATAATAAAGGAAGCATAGTTTTTGAAAGAAGGTAAGGTTTTATATGAAATCAGGGCCATTTTTCGTTGGGATTAAGGCTGCTGTAATCAAATTTATCAAAGAAAAGGGGAAATATATCAAAGAAAAAGGGAAATATTTAAAAGAAATACCTAAAGAAAATCTGTTATATCCGTTGGCATTTTTCATCGGAACTTTAATTTACCTGGAATTAAACTCACATTTTTTTATCTATAACACGATTGACGGCAGGATAATATACCCAATTATATTTGCCATACCGACAGGGATTTTTTTTACACTCTTGGCAGGTTTTTTTAAAAACTATGGTAATAAGCTGGTGATGTGGCTGCTTACCGGCATATCTTGCTTAATATTTTGCCTTCAGGTTGTATACTACAGTGTATTCAAAGTATATTTTTCTTTTCAGACTATCGGTATGGCCAACGATGCCCTGACTGAATTCAAAGATGAAGTCAATAAAGCTATTATGTCAAATTTATATCAAATCTTTGTATTGATTATTCCGTTGGTAGTACTGCATTTTTTGATTAAGAAAGTTTTTTTATGCGAAAAAAGAAATCATAAATTGCAGGGCTATCTTTTTTTAGGGGTGCTGATGTTTCACCTTTTTGCTTTGCTGTCCTTAAGAATATACGGGAAAGAAGATTATACTCCTTATGATCTTTACCATCACAGCAAGGTTCCCGAATTAAGCGGCAAACATTTGGGGATTATCACTTTAACAAGATTTGATATTGCCGGGCTTTTTAAAGAAGATGAACCTCAGTTAATTGATGTTGACCCCGATTTCCTTGCTTCGGTTGAGGAAGTTACAGTGGAGAATTTAGCTGCTGCAGACAAGAAGGCGAAAAAAAACTCAAAACAGGCGAACGCAATTGAAAAGAAAGACAAAATTGCGGCTAAAACAGCCTATGAAAAAAAGGCGAGTGCTGAGAATCAATCTATGGGTAAGCCGGCTGAGAAACCTACGCCGATACCTATAGACACATCCTCAAATATAATGAATATAGATTTTGAAGAACTTGCAAAAAACGAAGACAACAAGGCAATCAGAATTCTTCATGAATATTTTGCAAATGTAGAACCTACCAATAAGAATAAGTATACCGGCCTGTTTAAGGGCTATAATCTGATAAATATTGTGGCGGAAGGTTTTTCTCCGTATGCCGTACATGAAGAATTGACCCCGACATTATATAAATTAACTCATGAAGGCTTCGTGTTTACAAACTTTTATACAGCCCTTTGGCAGACCAGTACCAGTGACGGGGAATATGTGGTTATGACGGGCCTGATACCGGTAGGGACTCGGAGCATGTATAAGTCCAGAAAAAATCTTATGCCTTTTTCCCTGGGTAACCAGTTTAATCTTTTGGGAGTGGAAAGCAAGGCATATCATAATCATACTTATACTTATTATGAAAGAAACCTGACTCACCCCAACCTGGGTTATATATTTAAAGCCAAAGGAAACGGGCTGGTACTTGAATCCGACGTATGGCCGGCTTCCGACTGGGAAATGATAAAAAATACCGTTGACGAATATAAAGACGAAAAACCTTTTCATGTATATTATCTTACGGTAAGCGGCCATATGAATTATACTTTTTCAGGCAACAGCATGTCTTATAAAAATAAAAATTTGGTTAAGGACCTGCCCTATTCTTCCGATGCAAAAGCATATATTGCCTGTCAAATCGAGCTTGATCGGGCTTTGGAAGAACTGATAAAAAGACTTACCGAAGCAAAGGTACTAGACAAGACTGTAATAGCTTTAAGTGCCGATCATTATCCTTACGGATGGGATAAGGATAAGATTGATGAGCTTGCCGGTCATGAAGTTGACCCTTATTTTGAAGTGTTCAGAAATCATTTTATTTTATGGAGTCCGGCTATAAAGAAGCCTGTTATAATAGACAAACCGGCTTCAAGCCTGGATATATTGCCTACTTTAAGCAATCTGTTCGGACTAACCTATGATTCCCGTCTTCTTATGGGCAGGGATATTTTCTCCGATACGGAACCATTGGTGATTCTGGGCAACAGAAGTTTTATAACGGATAAGGTAATGTATAATTCGGAAACGGGAAAAGTCATCAAACTGACCGATGAGGAGCTTCCGCCGGATTATGTAAAAAATATAAATAATATAATAAAAAATAAATTTACCGTATCAAAAAGCATATTAAAATATGATTATTACCGTTATGTGTTCCCGGATTACCCAAATGAATTTATAAAATCAGACTGACATATACAGACTAATGCAATGGGGTAAAAACTAATGAAGATTGATAAAGATATTTTTTATCGCCTGGCAGATATGGCAAAAATCGAAATTTCAAAAAATGAAGAAAAGCAATTAATTGATGACTTGAATACGGCAATTGAGTTTATTGAAACCATGAACGAAGCGGATACGGAAAATACGGAACCTTTTTCATTTATAAGTAAAGCAGGTAATGCCTTAAGGGAAGATATCGTAACAGAAAATAGCGCTATAAATAGGTTGATTGCTAACGCACCGGATTTTTCGGACGGATTTTATGTGGTGCCTAAGACACTGGACTAGGGAGGCTGCTATGCAGGAAATCACATCAATGTCAGCCCTGAAACTGGCAGAAAAGATAAAAAGTAAAGAAATTTCCGTATCTGAGGTTGTCAAAGCTCAACTGGAAGTTATTTATAAAAGAGAACCGGTATTTAATTCATATATTACCGTCATGGAAAAAGAAGCTCTATCCCAGGCCGAAACCGTGCAAAAAAGGATTAATGAGGGGGAGCTTGTCGATTCTGCCCTTGCCGGAGTTACTGTAGCGGTAAAAGACAATATATGCACCAAAGATACAAGAACCACCTGTGCTTCGAAGATATTGGAAGATTTTATTCCGCCATATGATGCTACAGTTGTAGAAAAATTAAAAAATGCGGGCCTTATAATAATCGGTAAAACCAATCTGGACGAGTTTGCCATGGGGGATTCCACAAGGACTTCATATTTTGGATATACTAAGAATCCTTGGAATATAAAACATACACCGGGAGGTTCAAGCGGCGGGTCTGCCGCTGCAGTTGCTGCTGAAGAAGCTCATATATCGTTGGGATCCGATACCGGAGGTTCCATCAGGCAGCCTTCGGCTTACTGCGGTTTGGTAGGTTTAAAGCCGACTTTCGGAACCGTATCCAGATTTGGCTTGGTACCCTTTGCATCTTCCCTGGATCAGATAGGGCCCATAAGCAGAAATATTTCGGACTGTGCCGCTTTACTAGAAGTTATATCGGGCCATGACCCGAAAGATTCAACAACCGTAAGCCAAAAAAACTTTTTTTATCGTCAGTATCTTTTAGATGATGTAAGAGGTTTAAAGATAGGGGTTCCCAAACCGTTTTTGGAGGAAAGCATGGAAGAAGATGTCCGTAAGTACTTTCTTATGGCATTAAAAACTTTTGAGGATATGGGGGCCCAAGTTGAGATTTTTAATTTTGAAGAAGTAAAGTATTGTGTCCAGGTTTATCAGGTTATTTCCTGTGCCGAAGCCTTTTCAAACCTGGCCCGTTATGACGGGGTTAAATTCGGGCATAGGACAGGGGAGTATGCTAATTTGGCGGAAGTTTATAAAAAATCCAGGGGGGAAGGGTTCGGCTATGAAGTAAAACGCAGAATTATGCTGGGAGCATTTGTATTAAGTAAAGGAAATTATGAATCATATTATAATAAGGCAAGAAAGATAAGAAGGTTAATCTGTGATGCCTATGAAAAAGCATTTGGCAGATATGATGTAATTTTAAGTCCCGAAACTTTAAAAACAGCTCCTTCCTTAAATGAGAATAAAGTATCATCCCCTAAAAAATCAACATCATTAACCCTAAATTCCTCGGTTAATCTGGCAGGGCTGCCTGCGGTCAGCATCCCTTGCGGAATTGACAAAAACGGATTGCCCGTAGGGTTGCAGCTTGTAGGCAAACGGTTTGGGGAAAAAGATATTATACGGGCTGCATATGCTTTTGAACAGGCCAGGCCAGGCTTAAAGCCGGATCAAAAGTTTTTTGATGTATAAACTTTGCGATAATAAGCAATAGATTTATTGCGGTCTTTATTTATTAATAGTCAGAATTTTATTTAAATGTTAATTACTTGGGAGTTTGAGTATGGAGCAATATGAAACAGTGATTGGGCTGGAAGTACATGTGGAATTGTCAACCGAATCAAAAATATTTTGTAGTTGTTCGACTAAATTTGGCAGCAGCCCTAACAGCAATATATGTCCGGTATGTGTCGGAATGCCCGGAGCAATGCCAGTTTTAAATAAAAAAGTTGTGGAGTATGCTCTGGCAGCGGCAATTGCCCTTGATTGTGAAATAAATAAAACCATCATATTTGACCGAAAGAACTATTTCTATCCTGATCTTCCCAAAGGATTTCAGATATCCCAGTTTTATTTGCCTATTGGGGAAAACGGTAAAGTTACCGTTAATACCGAAAACGGCACAAAGATTATCGGTATCAGGGAGATACACATAGAAGAGGATGCGGGCAAACTGGTGCATGACACGGTCGGAAACAAATCCTTTGTAGACTTTAACAGAGCGGGAATACCGCTTATAGAAATAGTAAGCAAACCGGATATACGGTCTGCAGATGAAGCCGTTGCATACCTGGAAAAGCTGAAAATGATTATGACTTATCTGGGAGTATCCGATTGTAAGATGCAGGAGGGTTCTCTGCGGGTGGATATAAATCTCTCTGTAAGAAAAGCAGGAGATAAGATGTTTGGAACGAGGACCGAGATAAAAAATTTGAATTCCTTTAAGGCTGTTTACAAGGCAATAGAAAGTGAAAGCAAAAGACATATTGAACTACTTAAAGAAGGAAAGGAAATAACCCGGGAAACCAGGCGGTGGGATGACAGTAAGAATATGAGCATACGGATGAGAGCAAAAGAGGAAACTTATGACTACTGTTATTTTATCGAGCCTGACCTTGGACCCATAGTGATTTGTGACGACTGGATAAATGAGATTAAATCTTCGATGCCGGAATTCCGTGACGAAAAAATTATCAGGTATCAAAAGGAATACAATCTGCCTGAATATGACGCAAAGGTGCTTACTTCCTCCAAAAAAATGGCTGATTTGTTTGAGAGTACGACAGATTTATGTAATAAGCCAAAGCAGGTGGCCAACTGGCTGATGGTCGATGGTATGAGAATTTTAAATGATAAGGGTTTGGAAGTTGATGATTTAAACATTCAACCGGCCAGGCTGTCAAAACTTATCCTGATGGTAGAAGAGGGGAAAATCAACCGTACCGTAGCAAAAGAAGTGTTTGAAAAAGTATTCCTTGAAGATACCGATCCGGAAGAATATGTTACAGAGCATAATCTCGGCCTTATTACCGATGAAAATATGCTTCGGGCTTTGGTAAAGACCGTTCTTGAAGAAAACCCGAAATCAGTTTCGGATTTTAAAAGCGGCAAAGAAAAAGCATTCGGATTTTTGGTCGGACAGACTATGAAAGCCGTTAAAGGCCAGGCTGATCCGGTGCTGGTAAATAAAATTCTTTCAGAGCTGCTTAATCGTTGATATTATTATGATAATAAAATTTAAAAATAAGAACGGGATGTATAAATAAAGTGTCCTCCAGGTTTGATTTGGAGGACGTTTTTATTATATCCAGTTAAATAATCCGGATTAATTAAGCCCTTATATCGAAAGAATATCTGGATACATTTTGAACTGACGCATCTTTTTGCAATATGTCAGTGATAAAGTCGGGTTTACTTTCCGATACTTTTGTTTTCGCCTGAATTTGGTAACCAAGCTGTATAAGGGTCTCGGTCAGTTCGTGTAAATGGGCTGATATTAGCTGTTCGGATAAGTTTTCAAGATAAAATACGGCATTAATCTGTCGTTCTTTCATGGTCATATGTATATCTACGGGGCCCAAGTTGGCCATATCCAGATGCAAAAGGACATTAAGCTGTTCATTATTGCAATATGCCTTGTTTTTTCGTGTGAACACATAAAGATCCCCATGGGCATCCTGTCCGGCAAGGCGTAAAGGAAGCTGGAGGTATAAAAACAAATCATTAAGGTCTCTCATAAACTGCAGGTTGTCCTGCAATTTATTTATTGATGTTCTTATATTTGTTGTTTCAAACATACTGCTTTCCGAAAGATTCTTAAGCCTTTCCAGATCTTCATACAGGCGTCTGAAAAATTTCTTGTCCGTTATATCTTCCCTGAGACTTTCGGGACTTAAGGTCCAGCGTTTATGGAGAGCCTTGTTTATCCGATGGTGAAAGTTTCCGTCTTTTAAAAGATTTATCAGTTTCTCTTTTTCCTCATCTGATAATGTATCCGAAATGCCTAAAAAAACTTCAAGCAAGCGGAAAGTAAAAATATTTTCATCCGATGTTTTAATTTGTCCTTTTTCAAACAAACCAAAAAGCATTTTCATTAAATCCCGCAATGTTACCGAACCGATATCAGTCAGACGATCGATGTACGGGATGACATTTTCAGCATTATAAATATGGCCGGAATTTCCCTGATCGGAAAAAGTGTCTGCATAATTTAAGTTTGTACCGCTGCCGGTATTAAAGCCCGGAAGATTTTTGAAAACTTCAAACAGACCGGCCAGTTCACTATCTGACAGGACCGATTGCAGGGGAGTATCAAAAGAATATGTAAAGGTTTCTTTATTTCTGTCATTTATTATGCTAAACAATTCTTTATATAAATTTAAAATGTTATTTAAATTATTATTATTTATATTGCTGCTCGGGTATGTATAATTTCTGGATATGCCGTTTTCCTGAAAATAAGCGGTTTTTTCACCTGTATTCAGTAAATCAGGAAGGCCATTTATCCTATCGTTGATGCCGTTGTTTCGGTTTGAATGATTAATAACTGTTCCTGCCAGGCTTTGATTTGATACGGCTGTATCACTGCCGGTTTGAGAGGCCATATTTTCCAGATAAATGCCGATGTTTTCGATAAGAATGTTAAGTTCACCAAGAATTTGATGCATACCTTTCTGATAAGCTTCCAGTTGGGCTATATTGACCGGGTTGACGGGCAATTGATTCTTTAGAAGCAATATAAGGGTTTTTATATCGGTATTGGGGTATGCGGAAGTAAGCTTTATTAATTTAAGTATGGTTTCTTTGTCCACAGGCATCTGGAAGTTTAAAAGCTCACGGACTATTGCTTTATTCTTTTCCGTGGCCGTAAGACCGGCGGCAGAAAGAGCCTTATACACTATGTCGTGCATGGGAATATTATCTGAGGATACCAAACGTAAGGTAATCTGTTCATCGGTTTTATCGGTTATAACAAATTCTGCCGACTGGCCTATAAAAAGATGGACTTTTCCGTCAATTTTGGCCGTAATTACCTGTCCGCCCGGTTCTAGCCTTATTTTGGCTTCCTGAAATCTCAGATCAATAACTTCACCTTTTATTACTTTACCTTCCTGGGGCAAACGGGTAGTTTTTTCGTTTTGGTCCGAAGGCATGGTTTCCCGGGCTCTATCAATGGCTTCTTCGTATCTTGATAAAGCTGTTTTATACAGTTTGCTGTTTCTGGTTTTGGAATATCCGTTGATTTCCATATTTTTAACATCCTTTTACATATAAAAATCATACGTGTCAGTCTTCATATTATATATCGGCTGCCGGTTTTTAAAATGTAATATTTAGAAATGTGATTCAAGTCATTGAATTTATATTACCTATAATGTAATATTAGTTAGACTGTTACCAAAGTGTAAATATCAATATACATACGGGAGTTGATTTAATGATTAATCCGGCAAAATTTTTAAAATTAAAAAGCACTTGGGAACGTTTTGCCCAAAACCATCCTAAATTCGTTAGTTTTATCGCTGCTTTGCAAAACAACTATATAAAGGAAGGAACGGTGATAGAAATTAACGTAAAAACCGAAGAAGGAAAATCAATTTGTTCCAACATCAGGCTAAACAAGGATGATATCGATATGATTTCCGAGTTGTCGGAATTGTTAAAACCCTAATATTTGCATAAAATAACAGAAATGATTATTATTTTCAATTCTATTGACTTTGAACAGAAATTAAATTATAGTTAGTAGGGCTTATGCCTTATATATAAATTAAATTGTGATCAGGAGGATAGATGATGAGAGAAGAATGGTATGATTTTAATCCGGGAAGCTGGATGACTGATATAAACGTAAGAAGCTTTATTCAACATAATTATACACCATATCTTGGAGACGAATCATTTTTGACCGGTCCCACAGAAAGGACTTTAAAACTGTGGGAAAAGGCCAAGGAGTTGATGAAAGAGGAGCATGAGAAAGGCATATTGGAAGCCGAAACTTCAAAACCTTCAAGCATAACAGCCTTTGGTCCGGGATACCTGGATAAAGAAAGCGAAATAATAGTAGGTTTTCAAACCGATAAGCCGCTTAAAAGGGGTATAATGCCAAACGGCGGAATCAGGGTTGTTAAAAAGGCATTGGAAGCTTACGGTTATACTCTGGATAAGAAAACAGAAGAAATCTATACTCATAACAGAAAAACTCACAATGATGGTGTTTTTGATGCATATACCGATGCCATGAGAAAAGCAAGACATTCGGGAATTATAACAGGACTTCCCGACGCATACGGCAGAGGAAGAATTATCGGGGATTACCGCAGAGTTGCCCTGTATGGCGTTGATTTTCTTATAGAAGATAAGATCCGCGAGAAAAAACTGCTTGAAATACCTACTCTGGGCTCGCCTGATATCAGATTAAGAGAAGAATTGTCAGAACAGATTAAAGCTTTAAAAGAACTTAAGGAGATGGCGGCTTCCTATGGCTATGATATAAGCAGGCCTGCCAGAAACTCCTTTGAAGCCACCCAATGGACTTATTTTGCATATCTGGGTGCTATCAAGGAGCAGGACGGTGCAGCCATGAGCCTTGGCCGTGTATCTACTTTCCTTGATATCTATTATGAAAGAGATTTAAGGCACGGACTTATCACAGAGGAGGAAGTTCAAGAACTTATCGATCAGTTTGTTATGAAACTTCGTATGGTAAGATTTCTTCGTACTCCGGAATACAACGATCTGTTCTCCGGAGATCCGACCTGGGTTACCGAATCTATCGGCGGTATGGGCCTTGACGGAAGAACTCTGGTTACAAAGACCAGTTACAGAATCCTTCATACCCTGTATAACTTAGGACTTGCCCCGGAGCCCAACCTTACGGTTCTGTGGTCCGTAAATCTGCCTGAGCCGTTTAAGAAATACTGTGCCAAGGTTTCCATCGATACCAGTTCAATCCAATATGAAAATGACGATATAATGAGAAATTACTGGGGAGATGATTACGGTATTGCCTGCTGCGTATCAGCCATGAGGATCGGTAAGCAGATGCAGTTCTTTGGTGCCCGTGCAAATCTGGCTAAGGCTTTACTTTATGCCATCAATGGAGGCAAAGATGAAAAAACCGGAGAGCAGGTCGGACCTATGTTTGCTCCTATAACAAGCGAATATCTGGATTATGATGAGGTTATGACCAAATTTGATCAGGTTCTTGATTGGCTTTCCGAATTGTATATAAATACTTTGAATGTTATTCACTATATGCATGACAAGTATAACTACGAAAGGCTTCAGATGGCCCTTCATGACGTGAACATTCTTCGTACCCAAGCTTGCGGTATTGCCGGTTTGTCAGTTGTGGCAGATTCCCTGTCTGCAATTAAGCATGCCAAGGTTAAGGTAATCCGCAACGAACAGGGGCTGGCAGTGGATTATGAAGTTGAAGGAGACTATCCTGCTTTCGGTAATAATGATGACCGTGTGGATCAGATTGCCATTGACATAGTTGAGAAGTTTATGAATAAACTTAAGAAAGTTAAGACTTACCGCGACGCAATGCATACATTGTCCATTTTGACCATAACATCCAACGTTGTA
>CAZIHC010000025.1:12740-14506 GCA_964538605.1 uncultured Herbinix sp.
ACAAACTCAATCTATCTTAACTATCACATCAAACGTTGTATACGGTAAGAAAACCGGAAGCACTCCGGACGGAAGAAAGGCGGGAGAACCGTTTGCTCCCGGTGCCAATCCTATGCACGGCAGGGATAAAAAAGGAGCTATAGCTTCTATGGCTTCCGTGGCAAAACTGCCTTACAAGTATGCACAGGACGGTATATCCTATACCTTCTCCATTGTTCCTAAGGCATTAGGGAAAAACGAAACCGAAAGAATTGACAATCTGGTTGGAATGCTGGACGGATATTTCCACAGCAGAGGGCATCACATCAACGTCAATGTCTTTGACCGTGAAACCCTGCTTGACGCTATGGAACATCCGGAAAAGTATCCTCAGCTTACAATCCGTGTATCCGGTTATGCGGTTAACTTTATAAAACTGAACAGAGAACAGCAGCTTGATGTAATCAATCGTACCTTCCACGAAAGGTAAGATTAGACTGCGATTTAACAGGTCATAGGCGGACATGACATGTCCGCCTATTATCTTAAGATTACAGCCTATGTACAGGAAGAGTTTTTTATCTTATAATAAAACAGCCGCATATTAACAGAAGGGGTGATGGCTGTGGCTAATAACGGAAGAATTCATTCATTGGAAAGTTTCGGTACGGTAGACGGGCCTGGAATACGATTTGTTGTTTTTATGCAGGGATGTCCTTTACGTTGCCAGTACTGCCATAATCCTGACACCTGGGATGTAAACAAGGGAAAGGAATATACCCCCCAAGAATTAATGAATGAAATAGTAAAATATAAGTCTTATATGGACTACTCAAAAGGCGGGGTTACCTTTACGGGAGGCGAACCTTTGCTTCAGGCCGATTTTTTGCTGGAAGTAAGCAAATTATGCAAAGATAAAGGAATTTCGGTAGCAATAGATACATCCGGTTTTATATTCAACGAAAAGGTAAAGGAACTTTTGGAATATACGGATTTGGTACTTCTTGATATTAAAAACTACGACCCTCTTGTATATAAAACAGTCACAGGGGTTTCTTTAAGTCCTACGCTGAAATTTTTGGATTATCTTAAGGAAAAAAATATAGCTACATGGGTAAGATATGTGGTGGTACCGAATCTTACAGATAATTTGGATGCGGTGAAAAGACTTTCTGCCCATCTGGACGGATATCCGAATGTAGAAAAAATTGAGCTTCTTGCTTTTCACAAGATGGGTGAATATAAATGGAAGGAGCTTGGCCTTGAGTATAAACTGGCCGATACAAAAGAACCGAGTAAAGAACTGATGAAACAGATAACCGAAATTCTGTCGACAAACGGAAAAACGGTTACGTCGAATGTATAGAAACATGAAAATATATCAAATTGGAAGATAAAACGTTTGGTATTTATAATATTGAAACATAATATAGTTATAATAGTTATAAATGTATAGCGATAAGCAATATACCAATATAGCAATATAACAATACAGCTAACAATATAGCAATATAAAAATATAGCGATAAGAAATATAACGATATATCAACTTAGGATATTAGGGCATTGATGTTCTTGGTTCCCCGGAATTAAGTAATTGATGCCCTTTTAATAATGTAATATTTTAAAATATTATATTAAACTTAAATCTCTGAATTTCAACCACACAATTGAGGTTTATAATGTATATGCAGCAAAACTATAGGCAGATACAAACCTGCAATCCTTTTATTTTATTTGGTAAGTTGTAAAATTAATTGCCCAAACATGATAAAAAAGAAGTGACT
>CAZIHC010000026.1:0-14488 GCA_964538605.1 uncultured Herbinix sp.
CAGTAAAGATATTGAACACGGTAAAAAGGTTTATCCTTTGACATTTACATACGACGAAAATAAACTCAGAAAGATTGTTGAAGTTGATGCCAGAAGATATGAAAAAGCACCTAAAAATGCATCTTTCAGCAGAAAGAACGGTGAATTTGTTTATACCGACCATGTTTTAGGATTTAAAATAGAAGTTGAGCCTACTGTCGAAGCTATTAAGGAAAGACTGGATAACTGGAATCGCATGGATTTTGTGATTCATGCGGTTACAAGTAATGTGGAACCTGATTTTACAAGAGAAGATCTTGAGAAATGCAATTCTATACTCGGTGAATTTACCACCGAATTTACCAGTTCCAGTGAGGACAGGGCGGCTAATCTTGCAAACGGTGCCAGATTAATTAACAACGCAATACTTTATCCCGGAGATGTATTCTCCAGTCTCAGTTACCTTCTTCCTTTCTCATTGGAAAACGGGTATTATATGGCAGGTTCATATAATGCGGGAAGAATTGAGCAGACTATCGGAGGAGGAGCCTGTCAGGTAACCACAACATTATACAATGCAGCTTTATTGGCAGAACTTGAAATAGTAGAACGGTATAATCATTCCATGACGGTATCCTATGTGGATTTGGCTTTCGATGCTGCCGTATCTGAAAGTGCAGGAAAGGATTTTCGAATTAAAAACAACACTGAAATGCCTATTCTAATAGAAGCATTCAGCGAAAACAAAAAAATTACCTTCAGAATCTGGGGGCATGAAACCAGGAATACACAAAGCAGAAAAGTTAAATTTGAAAACAGGATTATAAAAGAAATTAATCCTTCTTCAAAAGAGAAGATAACCTATGATCCTACCAAACCGGAAACATACAGAAAAGTAACCCAGCAGGCCAAGAAAGGATACTATGCCGAGCTTTATAAAGTGGTATATGAAAACGGAGTGGAAGTAAGCAGAGAGCTTATTAATAAGAGCTATTATAATGCCGAACCGGCCCATGTGATTGTAGGATCAAAAAAGAGCTAATCCTAAAATTGGGAGCTATGCTCACCTTAATATCTGATAACAGGGGGCAGCCATATTAGAAAAGGCAGCCCCTCTTTATAATTAACTTATAAAAGGAACTAACGGTTTTACAAATGATAACATGGAGGCACACTTGGGAGAGATAAGATGTTTACGAACAGAGATTTGCTGAAATTAATAATACCGTTGATTATTGAACAGATTTTGGCTGTCACCGTAGGTATGGCGGACAGTGTTATGGTTGCAAGAGTAGGAGAAGCCGCGGTATCAGGAGTTTCCATTGTAGACAGTATCAATATTCTTCTCATAGGCCTGTTTAGTGCTGTGGCGACCGGAGGTGCGGTTGTTTCATCCCAATATTTGGGCCAAAAGAAGGAAGACAAAGCATCGATGGCAGGAGAACAGCTTATAGTATCTAATCTGGCTCTTTCCACGGTCATTATGATTATAGCTTTAATAGGACGGAATTTCCTATTAAATTTGCTTTTTGGCGGTGTTGAAGCTGATGTTATGATGAATGCCAGAATATACTTTTTTTATACGGCTTTGTCGTTTCCGTTTTTGGGAGTATATAATGCCTGTGCGGCCCTTTTCCGTTCCATGGGTAACTCAAAAGTTTCCATGAAGACATCAATCATTGCAAACTTTATTAACATTGTCGGAAACGCAATATTGATTTTTGGATTAAAAATGGGTGTAGCCGGTGCTGCAATTCCGTCTCTGGTTTCAAGAATATTCTCCTGTGTCATTATGTTTATATTGCTTCTTAATAAAAACAGGCCGATTCATATCGGAAATATATTAAGATATAAACTTGATATAAAAATGATTAAAAGAATACTAAGAATAGGTATACCGAACGGCATGGAAAACAGCGTATTTCAGATCGGAAAGATTTTGGTTCAGGGTATTGTGGCAGGGTTAGGTACAGCTTCTATTACAGCAAATTCCATTGCGACAAATATAGGAGGATTTGGTGTCTTACCGGGTTCCGCCATGGGGCTGGCATTGATTACAGTAGTCGGACAATGTGTAGGGGCAAAAGATTATGACGGGGTTAAAGCTTACACCAAAAAATTGATGAAAATAACCCATTTTAGCATGGCAGTAATTAATACAGTTATCATATTGCTTATACCGTCTATTTTAAAGATATACCGGGTCAGTGATGAAACCGCAAAGATAGCATCATCACTCATGTTTTATCACTGTATTTTATCCACTTTTTTCTGGCCGCCTTCATTTACACTTCCCAATGCATTACGTGCGGCCAGCGATGTGAAATACACTATGTGGATTTCTATGGTGTCAATGTGGACATGGAGGATTGGCCTAAGTTATTTGCTTGCCATACCAATGAAAATGGGGGTATTGGGAGTTTGGATTGCTATGACTGTGGATTGGGTGTTTAGGGCAGCCTGTTTTATATACCGTTTCGTAAAAGAAAAATACCGTACGGTTTCATCGGTATAAAGAATATAGTACGATTGTTGGATATTATAAAGCTAAATAATAATATATATTTGGGGTATACAGATAAAGCTGTGTAATGAATAAACATCGTCCGGGTTTATCTGATATACCCTGATTTCTTATACATACATTTTATATGGTTAGATAAAATATGTCATTTTATCAGGAATAATGACACATAAGTGCCAAAAAATACATTTAAAATTAAGTTAAACAGAACTAATTTATTATCCATTTTAGCCGATATATTTCATAGGACGTACCGTAATTATACATAGGAGGTTAAATATGAGAATTAGAGTAAAAACAGGATTTTATCTGTTTACATGCATATTAGTAACGCTTGTAATATATATATTTTCAGGGAGTAGTGTCCATGCTACGGGAGTTGTAAGTCCGGACCAATTCTATTTTGGTGTGGACAGTCAGGATATGAAACCCGGATCTGAAATTGAGTTGACGAGGGAACAATCGTTGATATATATAAAAATGAAAAATACTTCGACAGGAAAAGACGGATTGCCTGATGACGCAACAGTTGAGTGGATTACCTCCGAACCTAAGGTGGTTTCTTTGAAACCTCATACTGAAAACGGTTTTATTTGGCTTGATCGTAAAGGCCCCGGTTACTCAACTATTACTGCCATAGTCAGGTATGGTAATTTTAATTATACCCTTAGTATTTTGGTTAAAGTAAATATGGAAATTAATCATGCCAAAACCGGTACAGAAATAGTCACCACAACCAATGACAGAATTCTGAAAATGTATGTTGGTGATACAAAACAGATTTATCTCAAATATGTGGATTATAAGAAAGAAGCAGAAACCGTAAGTGGTGAAGCCATTACCGCAGCTGCAGTTACATGGGAAAGCAGCAATGAAAGTGTTGTCACTGTCGATGAAGAAGGTAAAGTTAAAGCAGAAGGGAGCGGTAGTGCCACTATTACCATAACCAGCAATACCATGTCGTCTAAGGACAGAGTTCTTAAAGAAACCTTAACGGTTGTTGTTGTACCTACTTTTTACTACAGCAATGGCAGCGATATCTGGTATTCAAGTGAAAGAAATGATAATTTTGTTCCTGTTGAGATTCCGCTTCGTGAATTTTTTATAACTTCACAAGCGACTTTTGCAACAAATTTAAAATGGGAAGTATATGATGCCAGCTCGAATAAAAAACTTACTCCAAATAGCAGTAAACTGAAATATTATGTAAGTGAAAACAGCGGAACTGTCCACTTTACCAATGTAAAAGCCGGTACATATGAGATATATGCATTTGCCAATGAAAAATATAATACCAATACAAGAGTGCCTTATGCGTATATGAAAATTATTGTACCTATAGATTTAGGCAATGAAGATATTGTAATGAACGTTAAGGATACTTACGACTTAACAGAGAATTCCAATATACCAGATTTTAGTATATTTAATGTTTGGTATGAAAAAGAATCAGATAAGCAAATAGCGGTTGTTAATTCGAAAGGCGTTATAACGGCAAAAAGCAAAGGACAAATAACAATTCACCTTAAGTATATAGAAGATTCAAAATTGTATGATCCCGGTTCCAAATATGCTGAGGAAAAAACCATAAAAGTTACGGTTATTGACAGCATTGCCTTAAGTGCCACAGAGGCTGTGCTTTATACTCAGGGTACTTTGTATTTACATGCCATAGTTACCGACCGTACGGTGCCTATTGTCTGGAGCAGCAGCAACCCCAACGTTGCAAAAGTTGAAGACGGTTTGGTAACAGCTCTAAGACCGGGTGTGGCAATTATTACCGCACAACAGACCATAAACGGTGTTGTTAAGACAGCCACCTGTGAAATTACGGTACGGCAATCGGTGACCAGTATTAAATTAGATCCTGCCAATATTAATATAGCTATAGGGGAATATAAAACTCTGAAGGCTTCGCTTACTCCTAACATCAGCGGAATTAAACTGGTTTGGAGGACATCAAACGATAAGGTAGTAAAAATAGTTGAAAATAGTGACCTTACCGTGACCATACAGGGTGTATCCGGCGGAACCGCCGTAATTTCCGCAATTAACGAAGAAAATATAGTTGTTGGTTACTGTCATGTAGTGGTAAGGCAGCCGGTAACCAGTATTAAATTATCTGATACTTCTGTAAATATTAATCTGGGAGCAAAAAGCATCCAGTTAAGAGCAATAGTTTACCCTGAAAATGCAACGAATAAGGAAGTCAAATGGACATCTTCGAATACATCAATTGCCAGGGTTAATGATAACGGTTTGGTAACATTGCTAAGACCGGGTGAGGTTACTATTATAGCCACTTCGGCAGATAATCCGGAAGCAATGGCTTTGTGTAATATTTCAATTGAGATACCTGTTACAAGCGTAGCCCTGGACGAAAAAGAAATTACCATGTATGTCGGGGAGACCAAACGGATAACGTATACCGTACTTCCGGTTAATGCAAGCAAGAATCAGGTTACCTGGACATCTACCAACCCCAGCGTTGCTACGGTAGACGCGGCCGGAAGAGTAACGGCAAGGCAGGTTGGAACCGCTGTTATTATGGTTAAAACTCTGGACGGTGGACATAGTGCTTATTGTACGGTTAATGTTAAGCAAATTGCACAAGGCCTTAAATTTGCCGAATCTGAGATAGAAATGTATACCGGACAGGTTCATGAACTTAAATATACACTGGTTCCTGTAAATGCAACAGATGTCGAATTGTTCTGGGAGTCCAGCGATACCAAGGTTGCTGTAGTTGATGAGACAGGAAAAGTAACCGCAAAGGGCGCGGGTGTAACATTTATAATTGCAAGAACCAAGGCAGGCGGAATGTCTTATGTTAAAGTAACCGTAAAAGAGCCCGTAAAAGGATTAATCCTTAACTTTACGGAAAAAACCATATATGTAAGGGATACATTTGAACTTAAGGTATCCTTGACACCCAGTGAGGCATCTAACCAGGGAGTAGAATGGAAGAGCTCAAATACCAACGTTGCTACCGTATCCGAAAATGGTATAGTAACAGGTGTAGCATCCGGTACTGCTATTATTACCTGTACCACAAAAGAGGGAGGTTTTACCGCCAGCTGCTTTGTTGTTGTAAGAGAACGGCTTACCGATATGAAATTAAATTATGACGAATATAGGCTTAGTTTAGGTAAAACATTTACTCTAACGGTTATGGTTGACGGTAAACCGATTACGGACCAGCAATTCAAATGGACATCCAGCAATTCGGACGTAGCATCCGTTAATAAGAACGGAAAGGTTACGGGTAATAAATTAGGCAAGGCTGTTATAACTGCTTACGCTTTAGACGGAAGCGGTGGGTACGCAAGCTGTGAAGTAGAAGTAGTAAGACCTGTAACAAGAATTACCTTGAATAAAAATTATCTTACTATGACTATCGGACAGACGGTACAGTTAAAAGCCAAGGTAGAACCCAGCAATGCCACATACAAAACTCCTTACTGGACTGTAGAAGGAGCAGGAGATGTAGTTTATGTAGACGATGACGGATATGTAACTGCATTAAAAGAAGGCACAGTAAATGTAATAGTCAGGGCTCGGGATGACAGTGAAAAATTTGCAATATGCCAGGTTGTAGTAAAACTGGTACCCGCTACATCTGTAATTCTTTCAGATAAAACAATAACAATGGTTGAGGGAGAATCAAAAACTATTAATTATAGATTAAGTCCTGTCAATTCTACCGATAATGTGAGCTGGAGTACCGATAATTCTTCCGTTGCCACCGTATCAAACAGCGGAAAGGTTACCGCAAAATCAACAGGAACAGCCTATATTACGGCAATGACAGATTCGGGAAAAACAGCAACTACACAGGTTAATGTGGTAGGGCTTAATGTTAAGAAATTGACCCTTGAGCAATATGACCGTTATACATTATATGTTGAAGGAGCTACTTCAAGGGTAAACTGGCATTCCACTAATCCTGATGTAGCCACAGTCCAAAATGGTAAGATAATTGCAAGAGCAAGAGGAACGACCACTATTGTGGCAAGAGTAAACGGAAGAAAGCTGACCTGCAAAGTAACGGTTGTAAAAATGAAATAGTAATTTATTCTGAGTAAATATTAATAATAAGCTGTCTTAGGATTATTCAAATCTTTAAGACAGCTTTTTTACTTATAATAAATCCAAAAATACAGGTATAATCTTGTAGAAAATGCTATTGGCATGAACCGAAATAATATTAATCTGTAAAAATATAACTTATTAATTATTGTAAATAAAAACGAAAATCCTGTATTAAATCAAAAGCTAATTGATAAAAAACGGTTATTATGTTACAATTTATCTGAACATACGTTTTGTTTGGCTTAATCTGAAAAGATTTTATGCTTTGGGAGGGTGCAATTTGCTTATCAGTCTTCATGTTAAGAATTTTGCCATTATAAATGATGTAGAGATTAATTTTAAAAATCATTTAAATATAATGACCGGAGAAACCGGAGCAGGAAAATCAATAATAATAGATGCCATTAATTGCGCCTTAGGAGCAAAAGCATCGGCTGATATCCTTAGAACCGGAGCAGATTATGCCCTGATTGAGCTTGTTTTTGAATCTAAAGATCCTGCGGTCCATGAGGTTATGAAGACACACGATATTCCGATAGAAGACAATTTGATTATTATATCAAGAAAAATAATGTCAGGTAAGAACATTTACAAGATAAACGGAGAAAATGTGACCAGAAATGTGATTTCTTCAGTAGCCGGACTGTTGATCGATATTCACGGTCAATATGAACACCAATCTTTGCTTAACAAAGCAAATCATCTTGAAATAGTGGACCGGTTTGCCAAAGATGAGATCGGTACATTGAAACAGGAGCTTGAAAGCTGCTACAAATCCTATATTAAGCTGAAGCATGAATATGATAATGCGGATATGGATAACGAAAAAAGGCTGCGGGAAATATCTTTTCTGGAATATGAAATAAATGAAATAAAAAGTGCCGCATTAGTTTCGGGTGAGGATGAAGAGCTCGCGGTTTTATATAAAAAATATTCCAATGCCCGGGCTATTTCGGAAGGATTACAGACAGTTTACGGTTTAACCGGATATAATATGAACGAAGCGGGCGATGCTATAGGCAGGGCCGTCCGACAGCTTGCTAAAATAGCAGAATATGATGAGAAACTGGGAGGATTGCTGTCCCAGCTTTCAGATGTTGAAGAACTCCTCAATGATTTTAACCGGGATCTGTCAGCCTATATGGCGGATATGGACAATTACGAGGAAGAATTAACAGAAACCACAAAACGTCTGGATCTGATAAATCATTTAAAACAGAAATATGGAGCAACTATAGAGCAGATAAAAAATTATTGTGAAGAATGCGAAATAAAATTGCAGAAATATAAAGATTACGATGAATATATGGAAAATCTGAAAAAAGCCTTAGATGAGGAAGAAAGAAAACTTGACGGGCTGTCGGCTATGTTATCGGATATCAGGAAACGTAAAGCCAAAGAACTTACTTCGAAAATTAAAGAAGCTTTAATTGATTTGAACTTTTTGGATGTAAAATTTGATATGGTTTTTGAAAAAAGTGATACATATTCTGCTAACGGATATGATGATGCGGAATTTATTATTTCAACTAATCCCGGTGAAGAAATGAGATCTTTGTCAAAAATTGCATCCGGTGGCGAGCTTTCCAGAATTATGCTGGGTATAAAATCCGTACTGGCAGATACGGATGAGATTGAAACTTTGATATTTGACGAAATTGATACGGGAATAAGCGGAAGAACCGCACAAAAAGTTTCCGAAAAATTATCTGAAATAGCAAATCATCATCAAATTATATGTATAACTCATCTGGCACAGATAGCAGCCATGGCAGACACACATTTTGTTATTGAAAAAACGACGGACGGAAAGACAACAGAAACAATAATCAGAGAACTGGATGATGACGAAATTGTTGATGAATTGGCAAGAATTTTAGGCGGAGCCGTCATTACCGACAAAGTTATCGAAAATGCAAGAGAAATGAAAGCGTTAGCGACTTCTTCTAAAAAATACAAACAGTAAAAATATAAAAAACGAATATCAAATTGAAGGATATACAATACTATGTATATCCTTTTTTTATGTTTAATATTTTCCCTTCACAGTCAAGGTAATAATTTCATATGGTTTTTACAGTACACTTAAGTACTGTACATATGACATTAAAAAAAGGGAATATGACAAAAAGTTTGACTTGAGGTGTGGACAATGAGGAAAAAGAAGATTTACAGAAGGGTATTGTTCTCCCTTTTTTTGATTAATGTAGCTGCTATTATTTTTTTGGGTATTTACTATATCGAAACAAACATACCTGATGAAATAAAAATTTTAAAAGACAGACAAGAAATTTTTGATTTCAACATGCCCCTTAAAGGGAACATTGAAACTGAACATATCGGTGTTATCAGTGTTAATGACACAAGAGTACCTTCTAATCAAATTCATATAGATTTAAGTGAACCCTTTACTTTACAGTCTTCGCAGACCGGCAGGTTTAGTATAAATTTAAAACTTTTCGGCCTATTTAATTTTAAGAAAATTTCCCTGGATGTAATAGATTCTGTAGAATTAATCCCCTGCGGTATTCCTATAGGCATTTCTGTAGAAACAGATGGAATCTTGGTACTTGGTAATAACAGAATTACAGGATCGGACGGCCTTAATTATGAACCGGCCCACAATAAGCTTAAATCAGGAGATTACATTATATCAATTAATGATAAAAAAGTAATGCATAAGGAAGAACTTATTGAAGAAATACAAAACTCACAGGGAAAAGACATAAAGCTTCAGGTGCGTCGAAACGGTGAGATTATAACTGTAAGCATAACCCCCGTAAAAACAATTCATGGAGATTATAAAATAGGTACATGGATTAGGGATGATACACAAGGTATAGGAACTTTGACCTTTATTTCAACCGACGGTTATTTCGGGGCTTTAGGCCATGGGATTACGGATATAGATACCGGTGTTCTTATGGAAATAAATAATGGAATAATTTATGATGCGGAGATAATGTCTATTGTAAAGGGTAAAGAAGGAGAACCCGGTGAACTGATAGGAATGATTAAACAAGGTGAAAGACATAAGATTGGATATATTACCGACAACACTCATCAGGGAATATTCGGAACCGTTAACCGCAAGTATAAATTTAATAATGATTTTCAGCCGTTAAAAATCGGACTTAAGCAGGAAATTAAGGTTGGTAAAGCATATATAAGATGTATGGTCGAGGGAGAGATAAAAGATTATGAAATTGAAATTCAGAAGGTAGATATGAGCAACTCTAATCACAGCAAAGGGTTGGTTATAAAAATAACGGATCAAAGACTTCTTAGTGCAACCGGGGGAATAGTTCAGGGGATGAGCGGAAGTCCAATCATCCAAAATAATAAAATAATCGGGGCCGTTACCCATGTATTTATACAGGATTCAACCAAAGGTTACGGAACATTTATTGAAAACATGGTAAATAAATTAGAATAAAAAGATGTTTTGTTATAAAAAGAAGTCGACGAAAAATTATATTAAAATTTTAAGTTTTAAGAATTATAACAGCATATTTATATTATTTAATTTAATGTTATACAATATATTGTATATTATTTATAATTTATACTTTTTAACAAGATCGTACTGTCGAATGGTGCGATAAGAAAGAATTGAAATTTTATATGTTACTAGCTATAATTCAGGTATGGTAATAATTTACATTTTTTATATATTATTACCTGGTTGTATTATAACGTAATTTGTAGAAATAGTGTGCAATATGGCTAAATATGTAATATGTTAATAAAAAATGGCGTTATGCGACAGGTATAATTTGGCAATATTGCTATTTAAAAATTTTTTACAAAGTTATATAATAATTAATATAACTGTAATTTTTTGAAATACAAAAGTGATAAAATTACAAAAGCCTAAAAAATAATATTCGAAAATTGGTATAACAAGCGAAATTACGTAAGGATAATAAAAGTAAAATTACTAAAAGATATATAACATAATGTAGGAAGGGGATTAAGGAACCATAACAACAGGAGAGTAAATAATTAATTAATGGAGGTAGGGAAAAAATATGGGCAAAATCAATGTAGCAATAGTCGATGACAATGAAAGGATGGTGAGCTTACTAGAAGACATATTAAAAACAGATGACGAAATTGAGGTCGTAGGAAAATCGGAGAATGGTATTGACGCTGTAGAAATGATCAAAGAAAAAAAACCGGATGTTGTTTTACTTGACTTGATCATGCCTAAGTTGGACGGGCTGGGAGTAATGGAAAAAATAAGGAGAGATACGGAGTTTAAAAAATATCCGTCATTCATTGTTATTACTGCTATAGGACAAGAGGGAGTTACCGAAAGCGCATTTGAACTGGGAGCTAATTATTATATAATGAAGCCGTTTGACAGTAATGTGGTACTGCAGAGAATAAAGCAGCTTAAAGGAGATTATCACAGCAAATTGGTTGATAGCCATAAAGTAAGTGCCTTTGAGAATAAAAGCAATTATCTGGAAAGAAACTTAGAAGCCGATGTAACAAATATTATACATGAAATTGGAGTACCTGCACATATTAAAGGTTATCAGTACTTACGTGATGCAATAATGATGTCTGTAAAAGATGTTGAAATGTTGAATTCTATAACGAAACTTCTTTATCCTTCAATAGCTAAACGGCATAAAACAACACCGAGCAGAGTAGAAAGAGCAATACGCCATGCTATAGAAGTGGCATGGAGCAGAGGTAAGATGGACACTATAGATGAGTTATTCGGATACACTGTAAGTAACGGTAAAGGTAAGCCTACAAACTCGGAATTTGTAGCCTTGATTGCGGATAAAATCAGACTGGAGTATAAATTAAGGTCACAAAGCTAATGAATAAATCCTCAATAAAATAAGTAGATTTGATTTTATAATACTTATAATTTTATACACCGATTAATTTAAAAATCGCTGTGATTCATGTCGTCATAGGCAAGCTGTTATGACGACGGATCACAGCTTTTTTTGTACTTAGCTGAAAAACAGAATCGTATTTATTAGTTATTTTGACTTTTACAAAGAAATCAGTTTTATCTGCTAAAGTAATGTAAAGTTTATGTTAAATAAATGTTATATTTGATAAAACCGATTTACCGGATTTCTTTATTATGATATCCTAATTTCGTGTGCGCAATTTTAATATTTTAATGTATATTAGGAGGAAACATGAAAACACTAGAACTGTTGGAAGTGATATTTGTATTTGCCGGAGGCCTTGGAATGTTTTTGTACGGCATAAACATGATGGGTGACGGTCTGCAAAAATCTGCAGGAAATAAACTTAAACGACTTTTAGGATATCTGACAAACAACAGATTGGTGGCAGTTTTGGTAGGGATTATAGTTACAAGTATCATTCAAAGTTCTTCGGCTACAACAGTTATGGTTGTAGGATTTGTAAATGCCGGGATAATGAATTTACTGCAGGCAACCGGTGTTATAATGGGGGCAAATATAGGAACTACTGTAACGGCATGGCTTGTATCCATGAGTGAGTGGAGTGTTCTTTTAAAGCCTGATTTTTTTGCCCCGGTTTTGATAGCTGGAGGAGTATTTGTAACACTTTTATGCAAGAACAAGAAAAAGAAAGATTTGGCTGAAATAGTAATCGGACTGGGATTATTGTTTATCGGATTAAAATTTATGTCTGATGTAATCAAGCCTTATGCTCAGGCTGAAGATTCGATTTTCAGAAATGCTTTTGCAGCCTTAGGCAAACATCCGCTTCTCGGATTACTGACAGGTACTGTGGTAACAGCCGTAATCCAAAGCTCGTCCGCATCAATAGGTATTTTACAAACATTGGCCATGGCAGGAGTTGTAAACTGGCAATCGGCCATATTTATTACATTGGGTCAGAATATAGGAACTTGTATTACGGCAATACTATCTGGTATAGGTGCAAGCAAGACTGCCAAACGGGCTGCCGTTATACACCTGTTCTTTAATGTGATAGGTGCAATAATTTTCGGCATAATTATGTGTATTATATTTAATATTTATCCGGAATTTGCCACCTCGGGAATCAGCAGCACACAAATTTCATTGTTTCATACGGCTTTTAATTTAGGAAATACAATTATACTATTTCCCTTTGCAAAATGTTTGGTTAAACTTTCAGGTTTATTTATAGATGATACTAGATCAGAAGCCAATATGGATGAAATTCAGATTACCCTTCGGCATTTGGATGACAGAATTTTGGAAACTCCTTCTTTTGCAGTACAGAATGCCATTAAGGAAGTTGTACATATGGGCGAAATTACTTTAAATAATGTCAGGCAAGCTATAGATGCTTTACTAAACAACGATGAAGAAAAGGCCAATAAAGTATTTGAAACTGAGAAGGTAATAGATGCCCATCAAAAAGTTATTAATGATTATCTGGTTAAGATAAATAACCTTTCATTAACGGAAAAACAACATAAAATTGTTAATAATCTATTTCATACCGTTTCCAATATAGAAAGAGTAGGTGATCATGCCGAAAATCTGGCAGAACTGGCGGTAGAAAAGGTCAATAATAATATCTATTTGTCCGATCAAGCTTACGATGAGCTTAAGGATATTTGCAATGTTGCTGTTGAATCTTTTGAGTATGCTGTTAAAGCCAGGACAACCGAAAATAAAGAATATATAAAGAAAGTGTCGGAAATGGAGAAAGTCGTTGACAGACTGAAAGACGAACTGCGTCAGAAACATATAGAGCGGCTTTCCAAAGGTATCTGCACTTCTGAAAACGGAGTCATATTTATAGATGCCCTTATAAACCTGGAAAGAATATCTGACCATTCGCTTAATATTGTCAATTATGTAGGCGATGAAATAGCAGGATAATTTTCTCAATAAAATGCACAAAAAATTTTTTACAAAACCTAAAAAAATAACTTTTATTATAATATTCCATAAAATACGTAGCTGACTCTTGATATTTTGATTTTAATTGTGTAAAATTATGATTGATGAAAAATTGACAATCGGTAATTCTTTACTTATATTTTCATCGCAATAGGAAATTGTTCAGAATTTTTTGTTGGACAAAATGTGTTAAAATAAGTTTATCTACTGTCTATGACAGTAATAATATATTAAACATTTAGGAGGAATAGTAATGGCAGTAAAAGTAGCAATTAATGGTTTTGGACGCATCGGCCGCCTTGCATTCAGGCAGATGTTCGGAACAGAAGGTTATGAAATTGTAGCTATTAACGATTTAACAGATGCTAAGATGTTAGCACACTTATTGAAATACGATTCTGCACAAGGAAAATATTCTAAGGCTGATACCGTTGTAGCAAAGGAAAACTCCATTGTTGTAGACGGCAAAGAGATCAGAATTTACAGCGAAGCAGATCCTTCCAAGTTACCTTGGAAAGAACTGGATGTAGACGTTGTTCTTGAATGCACAGGCTTCTTTGCATCCAAGGCTAAATCCCAGGCTCATATTGATGCCGGTGCCAAGAAAGTAGTTATTTCCGCACCTGCAGGCAATGATCTGCCTACAATCGTATTCGGTGTTAACGAGAAAACTCTGAAAGCAACCGATACAATTATTTCCGCAGCTTCTTGTACAACAAACTGCCTTGCTCCTATGGCTAAGGCTTTAAATGATCTTGCTCCTATTGATAAGGGTTACATGGTTACTATCCATGCTTACACCGGTGATCAGATGACACTGGATGCTCCTCACAGAAAGGGAGATTTAAGAAGAGCTCGTGCCGCTGCAGTTAACATCGTTCCTAACTCCACCGGTGCTGCTAAGGCTATCGGACTTGTTATTCCTGAACTTTCAGGCAAGTTAGACGGTGCTGCACAGAGAGTACCTGTTCCTACAGGTTCAACAACAATTCTTACCGCTGTTTGCAATAAGACAGTAACAGCAGAAGAA
>CAZIHC010000027.1:0-14299 GCA_964538605.1 uncultured Herbinix sp.
ATTGCTTTCAATGCTGTATCCTATGGCTGCTTCCAGGCCCGAATCCGGAACACCGCAGACAATATCAGCTTCTACAGGGTATTCCCTTGCCAGGGCTTTGCCCATATTTACCCGGGCTTCATAAACACTAAGCCCGTCGATTACCGAATCATGCCTTGCAAAATAAATGTATTCAAAAATACAAAGACCGCCGGTTTCATCTTCATTCTTAAGTACGACTTCTTCGTATGTTATTTTTCCGTTCTCGATAATAATTACTTCACCCGGCCTTACGTCACGGATGTAATCAAAGCCGCAGGTATCAAGCGCACAGCTTTCCGAGGCTACGGCTATCCCGTCGGAATTTTTCCCTATGCAAAGCGGTCTGTACCCTTTCGGATCCCGAACGGCTATCAGTTTATTTTCGCTGCCGGCTATAATCAGGCTAAATGCCCCTTTTAAATATCCCCCGGCCTTTATAACTCCTTTAAGGGTATCCTGCTCTCTGGTAATGTGATAGGCTATTAAGGCCGATACCACCTCACTGTCGCTGCTGGAATTAAAGTCAACCCCGTAACTTTTAAGCTGTGTCCGAAGTTCCAGTGCGTTGGTGATATTGCCGTTATGCGCCGTGGCAATACGGCCCGTAAGATATTCTGTTATGAAGGGTCCAACGTTTTCTTTGGTATTGCTGCCTGTGGTTGAATATCTGGTATGGCCTACGGCAATATGACCTTTGAGGCGGTTTTGGAGTACGTTTCCGGAGAAAACCTCGCTGACCAGCCCCAGATTTTTGTGATACAGGATTTTCCCTTTGGATACTACGGCTATGCCTGCCCCCTCCTGGCCCCTGTGCTGCAGGGTAAGTAATCCGTTATAAGTAATTCCGGCAGCTTCCTCCTTCAGGGTAGAAACTCCGAAAACCGCACATTCTTCATGAATTTTATCGCTGATTTCCATAAACATTATCTCCTCGGCTACAATTCATCTTTTGGTTTTGCAAATTAACATCTTAATTGCTGTATTCGCTCTAACCGGATACCGCTCAATCTGCCTAATACCGTCTGTAACAGCATTCAAGTAAATATTTAATTTGCCGTATAAAGCTGCTTATAGGGATTTTTTGCATTGGGCCTTAATACGTAAAATCTGTCTGCCGCCAATTTTTCTGCGTCAAAGCCGAAAATTTCGCAATACTCGGTCAAATAAGGTATCATCTCTTCCTTATCTTCCTTTGTGGCAATCCCTACTACAACCTGGGCGGGCAGGCCTGTAAGCTCTTTGTCGGTGCGGATAAAGATACAACCTCCGTGCATCCCGGTACCCGTAAATTCACCAACCGGAAGGTCATCCGCTCCGATACCCAGGACAACAATGAGTCCTCCAGCCAGATACTCTCCGAGAAAGCTTCCTGCTTTTCCGCCTACTACGATAACCGGCTTTTTATCCTTGTACTGCTTCATGTGTATGCCTGTACGGTACCCGGCATCGCCCTTTACATAGATGCAGCCTCCCCTCATAGCATACCCCAAGGCATCCCCGGCATTTCCGTATACAATTATTTTTCCCTCATTCATGGTATCCCCGACGGCATCCTGAACGTTTCCTTTTACTTTAATTATGGCACCGTCAAGATAAGCTCCCAGGGCATTTCCGGGTGTCCCTTCAATGGTTATGACCTTATCCTTAAGGCCGCTGCCAATGTATCGTTGCCCGTAGCAGTCACTTATAAACACATCCCCTTCGGCTGCTTTTATCATCTCGTTTAACTCTTTAAAATCCATGTTTTCCGCTGATATATTCATAGATCGGCACCTCCCAGTTTTCTTACCCGTTCCTCCTTGGTAAATGCCATCAGGCCCGGTCTTTCACATATCAGTGAAAAGTCTATGGAGGAAAGCGGGGTCCTTTCACGGATCAGGCTTGTATATATTCCTGCCTTATCTACATTTTTAATAAGTATGTATCCGTTAAGCCGGTCCGATCCGTAAAACAGTTTTTTATAGCCTCCGTCTTTTTTATCCGTATAAACGTCACCGTAATATGATCCTGCGGTAATTATATGAAGGCCGAAAAAGCCTATGGCATTCATAGGAATGGCTTTGGCAAAGCTCATATCTGCCCCTGCCATATTAGCCCCGGCACATTCCCCCTGCATATAGGCATTGGGAAGAAGCGCCATTATTTTGCTTTGGCCGGTTGAAACGTCCACGGACTGAGTGCAGTCACCTGCAGCATAGATATCTTTTGCCGATGTTTCACACCTGTCATTAATTATTATGCCCTTGTCTATGTCGGCGATTCCGGTAAGGAGTTTCGTATTGGGCCGGACACCCACGGCTATTACCAGTATGTCAAAATCTACGCTTGCCCCATTATCTAAGATTGCAGTATTGCCGTCAAAAGTTTTTACGCCGGAGGAAAGAATAAACTTCATGCCCTTCCTTTCAAGATGGTCCTGAACAATACGGGCACCCTCATCATCCAAAATGCTTGACAAAATCCTAGGAGCCAAATCCACTACGGTGATTTCCTTAACCTTATCCAATATTCCTTCGGCACACTTAAGTCCTATAAGGCCTGCTCCCAATATCAGAACTTTCTTTTCCTTGCCAAGGGAGGCCTGTAATTTCCTCGCATCATCCAGGCTCATAAAGGTAAATTTATCTTTTACCGTATCCAGTCCTTCTATAGGCGGAACAAAAGCAGAAGAACCGGCGGCAACCAGCAATTTATCATAAGGTATGGTCTTTTTATCGTCCAGCTCAACATACTTATTGTCCGGATTTATCCTTGTTACCGTCTTTCCGGCAAGAAAAGTGCATTTATTTCTTTCATAAAATGCATCATCCCTGTATTTCATCCTTTGCTCGTCGGTTTTTCCCTGCAAAAGATACGAAATGAGCGGGCGGGAGTATGTATGATGGGGCTCACTTGAAATAATTGTTATTTCACCCGATTTATCAAGCTGTCTTATTTTTTCCACAGCCCCGATTCCGGCAGCGGAATTTCCGATAATTACATATTTCACAACCCTCACCCTCTTTCCTCAAAAACTATGGCTCCGTTGGGACACCCCTTGACACAGGCCGGTGTCCGGTCTGCCGTGCTTATACATAGCTCACATTTAAGTACCGTTTTATCATCAGCATATGAAATGGCCCCGTAAGGGCAGCAAAGAATACATGTAAAGCAGCTTATGCATTTATCAGAATTTATTGTGACAACACCGTCAGATACGGTTAAGGCTCCCGTAATACACCCCTTTACACAAAGAGGCTCCTTACAGTGGCGGCAGGATACCGCAAAACTTATATCATCCTTTTCCTCTATTTTTATTCTGGGATTAATCCTGATCCCTTTAAGGGCTCTTGCCATGTCTTTTTCTCCGGTTCCTGCGAAAGCGCAGTAATATTCGCACAGGTGGCAGGCAAGGCACCACTTTTCATTTACATATACTCTTTTCACCGGGTCACCTCATTTCGATATAATCATCCCGGCCGGGCCCTACCGATACGTAACGGATCGGACACCCTACAGCCTTTTCAATAAATTCTATATATTTTCTGGCTGCATCCGGCAGGTCTTCGGGCTTTCTGCACCCTGAAATATCCGTTTTAAATCCTTCCATATATTCATAAACGGGTTTTGCTCTCATAAGCCTGTCACCGACAGGAAATTCCTCGCATCTTTTCCCGTCAATTTCATAGGCAACGCAAACCGGTATTTTATCCATATAAGCCAGCACATCCAGTTTCGTAAGGGCAATAAAGTCGGCTCCCTGAACCTGTACGCCGTACCTGCTTGCCGGAACGTCAAAACCTCCTACTCTTCTTGGCCTTCCTGTGGCAGCTCCGTATTCCGCCCCGGCTTCACGTAAGGCTTTGGCTTCATCCCCGAAAAGTTCAGCCACAAACGGGCCTTCGCCGACACATGTGGAATATGCTTTCATTACCCCCACCACGTTGTCAAGCTTGATGCCGGGAATTCCCGCTCCTGTGGTTGCATATGCCGCCAGGGTCTGGGAAGAGGTGGTATAAGGGTATATACCGTAATCAATATCCCGCAGGGCTCCAAGCTGGGCCTCAAACAGGATATTCTTATTTTCCTGCACTGCTTTATAAAGATAAGCTGAGGTGTCTGTTATATATGGCATTAAAGGTTTTCCGTATTCAATAAGCCACTCATATATCGACTCCAAAGACAGCCTTATCTGACCGTAACCGCTTAAAATAATGTCCTTCCATTCCAAAATGTTGGCAAGTTTATCTTTTAGGGTTTCCGGTTCTAAAAGGTCCATCATCCGAATGCCCTTTTTCATGTATTTATCCCCGTAAACCGGAGCTATGCCCCTTCTTGTAGAACCGTATTTTTTGTCACCCAGCCGTTCCTCTTCCAGGATATCCTGCTGCTTATGGTACGGCATGCATATAAATGCTTTGTCACTTATTTTCAGTTTATCCGGTGTTATTCTTATTCCCTTGCTTCGGAGGGTTTCTAACTCCCCGTATAAATGCTCCAGATCAATTACCATGCCACATCCCATAACGTTAACGACATTATCACGAAGGATACCCGACGGAAGAAGATTTAGTATAAATTTTCCCTTATCATTTATAACCGTATGGCCTGCGTTGTTTCCTCCCTGATACCTGCAGATTACATCATAATCGGCAGAAAGCAGGTCTACCATGCGGCCTTTTCCTTCATCTCCCCAGTTTATTCCCACAATAGCAGTAAGCATATTTTTCACCTCAATAATTTAATTGGCTTGTTACAGGCCAGATGTTTTCTTAAACCTGTATATTAACATCTACGCCCAATAGGTCTTTGTTTTCATCTAGTATGACGGCTATATCCGACAAGTATTCTTCCGTCTGTTCTTTTGCCCGGCCCGTAAAACGGCGGACATCCGTAATGGTATTTAATTCTTCTTCTGTTAATCCGAAAGCCTTATCTTCCAATATCCGCTTAAGCAGATCATTTTCCCCGCCTTCTTGCTTTACTTTACCTGCCGCCGCAATGGAATGTCTGCGGATGCGCTCATGAAGCGCCTGCCTGTCTCCGCCTTTTTTGACGCAGTACATCAGTATATTTTCCGTGGCCATAAAGGGAAGTTCCTCATCCAGGTGCTTCTTTATCATCCTGGGATAAACCGTAAGGCCGCTTACTATATTAATGTAAAGAGAAAGAATACCGTCTACCGCAAGAAAGGCTTCAGGTATCGAAATCCTTCCGTTGGCTGAATCGTCAAGAGTCCGCTCAAGCCACTGGGCACTTGCCGTAAATGCCGGATTTTGCGTATTTACTATCACATATCTGGCAAGAGAAGCTATCCTTTCGCTTCTCATAGGATTTCGCTTATATGCCATGGCCGAAGATCCGATCTGGCCTGCTTCAAAAGGCTCTTCTATTTCTTTTAAGTGGGACAATAGGCGAATATCGTTTGAAAACTTTGCGGCACTTTGGGCTATGCCCGAAAGAACCGACAGCACATAATAATCTACTTTTCTGGAGTAGGTCTGGCCGCTGACCTTGTATACGCTGTCAAAGCCCATCTTTTCAGCTATCTTTTGCTCCAAAAGTTTTACTTTTTCATGGTCGCCTTCAAACAGGGAAAGAAAGCTGGCTGCTGTTCCTGTAGTTCCCTTGCAGCCAAGAAGTTTTAGGTTTTTTAGAGTAAATTCCAGCTGATCAAGGTCAAAGACCAGATCCTGCATCCAGAGGGTTGCCCTTTTTCCTACCGTGGTAGGCTGGGCTGCCTGAAAATGGGTATAGGCTAAACATGGCAGGTCCTTGTATTTATCAGTAAATTCATAAAGTTTTGCAAGGGTATTTATAAGCAGCTTTTTTATACGCAAAAGGGCACTTCTCATAAGAATAATGTTGGTATTGTCCCCCACATAACAGGAAGTGGCTCCCAGATGAATAATGGGTTTAGCCAGTGGACACTGCTCACCGTAGGCGTGTATATGTGCCATTACGTCATGGCGTACTTCCGCTTCTTTTTTCTTTGCAACTTCATAGTTTATGTCATAAATATGGGCCTTCATTTCTTCAATCTGATCATCGCTTATAGGAAGTCCCAGCTCCTTTTCGCTTTCCGCCAGAGCAACCCAAAGCTTGCGCCAAGTGAAAAATTTATTATCGTCAGAAAATATTTGCTGCATTTCCTTACCGGCATAGCGTTTGCACAAGGGATTTTCATACACCGATGACATCTTTAAGCCTCCTTAGTACTTCTTTATAGCCTTCAGTCACATTACCCAGATCCCGCCTGAAGCGGTCCTTGTCAAGTTTCTCTTTTGTTTTGGCATCCCAAAAGCGGCATGAATCCGGAGAAATCTCGTCGCAAAGTATTATTTCCTTTCCCGCTCTTCCGAATTCCAGTTTGAAATCCACAAGGATAATTCCGGCTTTTAAGAACAGATTGTTAAGCAACTCATTAATTTTTTTAGCCTGTTCGGACATTTCCTTCAGTTCCTCAGCCGTAGCAATTTTAAGAGCCGTTATCTGGCTAGCGTTTATCATAGGGTCTCCCAGTTCATCGCTTTTTAAACTGAATTCCACGACCGTATTGGCAAGAGGCGTTCCTTCCGGCACTCCGTATTTTTTTGAAAAACTGCCTGCCGCTAAGTTTCTTACAATTACTTCAACCATAACTATTTCGGCTTTTCTTACAAGAATTGTGGTTTCATCGATAACTTTTATTAAATGGGTTTTTATGCCGTTTTCTTCCAGGTACTCGTACAATAAATTTGATATTTCGGCATTTAATCTGCCTTTTTCGGGGATCTCCTCTTTTTTTACTCCGTTAAAAGCCGTAGCCGTATCTTTAAACCTGATAATGTAGCTGTTTTCATCCTCCCCTTCGTAAATTATCTTTGACTTGCCTTCATACAAAATCCTGTCCATGCCCTTCCTCCGTTCCGACATAATTTCGTGTATGTTTACAGCCAAATTAGACGGCTGGTTTTACTGGTGCAGCTTTATTTTTCTTTGCGTAGATTATGCGGTTTTTATTCCGGCAATATGTTCTACACTAAACATTTTTTGGACTAAACATTTATGAAACATTTTTGATATGCCTGATGTGTTTTTATAATAACAATTTGTTAGTCCTTTTGTGCGCGAGACAAACCCTTATCTTTTTTACTTCTTACTTTACTCTCCCGCATGTTTGATTCCCAGAATTTCAAGCTCTTTTTCGTTTAGGCCCACACCCCGAAGCATCAGGCGGTTACCCTTAAGGGCTTCGATTGAATTGATACCCATACCGCCCATCATTTCCATAATTTCATGCTTCCAGGCATTCATCAGGTTAACCAGCCTCTTATAGCCGATTTCGGGATTTAGGCGTTTTACAAGCGAAGGAACCTGAGTTGCTATACCCCAGTTACATTTGCCCGAATGACAGCTTCGGCAAAGATGGCAACCAAGAGCAATCAGGGCGGCTGTTCCTATATAGACACAGTCAGCCCCGAGTGCTACGGCCTTTACGACATCCGCACTGGAGCGTATGCTTCCTCCGACGACAAGGGAAACATTATCCCTTATGCCCTCGTCCCGGAGCCTCTTATCCACACTGGCTAAGGCTAGTTCTATAGGTATTCCTACATTGTCTCTGATTCTGGTGGGAGCCGCTCCCGTACCTCCCCTAAATCCGTCGATGGCTATAATATCGGCTCCGCTTCTTGCTATGCCGCTGGCAATAGCCGCCACGTTGTGCACTGCGGCAATCTTAACGATAACCGGCTTTTTATAATCGGTTGCCTCTTTTAAGGAGTATACAAGTTGCCTTAAATCTTCTATTGAATATATGTCATGATGGGGTGCGGGCGAAATTGCATCTGTACCCTCAGGTATCATTCTGGTTTTTGATATGTCTCCTACGATTTTTGTTCCGGGCAGGTGTCCGCCTATACCCGGTTTAGCTCCCTGGCCCATCTTAATCTCTATGGCAGCCCCGCTGCTTAGATAATCAGGATGAACTCCGAACCTGCCGGAAGCCACCTGCACAATAGTATGGTCCCCATACTTGTAAAAGTCCTCATGAAGGCCGCCCTCACCGGTATTGTAGAAAATGCCAAGTTCCTTTGCGGCCCTTGCCAGGCTTTCATGGGCATTGTAGCTGATGGAACCGTAACTCATGGCACTGAACATAACAGGCATAGAAAGGGTTAGATGCGGAGTAAGATTATCGACCAGTTTGCCCTCGGCATCTCTTTTAATAGCCTTAGGCTTGGCACCCAAAAACACTTTGGTTTCCATAGGCTCACGAAGGGGATCGATAGAAGGGTTTGTAACCTGAGAAGCATTAAGGAGGATTTTATCAAAATAAATAGGATAATTTTCGGGGTTTCCCATACTGGACAGAAGGACTCCGCCGCTTTCTGCCTGCCTGTAAATTTCATTTATGGTCTTATTACTCCAGTTGGCATTTTCCTTGTAAGTATTGTCAGACTTAACAATCTTAAGGGCCCGGGTAGGACAAAGAGCCACACACCGGTGGCAATTTACGCACTTTGAATCGTCACAGGTCATCTTATTTAAATCGGGCAGGTATTCATGAACACCATTGGCGCACTGGCGTTCACAAACCCGGCATACTATACACCGGTCATAATTTCTTACTACTTCGTATTCAGGATATATATAATTAACTGCCACTATTTACACCTCCGTTTAAAAGGACAATCACAGGTTCTCCGCCTGAAGGGGCCCATACTCTGTCAAGATCCGGCTCTACAATCCTGATAGCCGCTTCTTCGTTGGCAATATATACTTTATCTCCCTTTTCACCGACAACCATGCTGCGCAGTTTCAGTCGGTCGTTAAGGGCCATTATCCCACCGTCAAATCCGACTATAATTGAGAAAGGGCCTGTAATCAGCTGGGCTGAGAACGCATTTCTTAGATATTCATGGTATTTTTGCTTCTCCGGCTCCATCCGGCTTATAGTCTGCCAGAAGGGGGCAGCTATAACCGAAGCGATTTCTTCCATCTTTAATCCTATTTTTCTGTGCAGGTAATCGATAATATAGGTAATAACCTCAGTATCGGTAAGAAGCGTACATTTGTATCCGTACATTTCTATGGCACGGCGGTTGGCGTCATAGGAAGATATTTCACCGTTATGTACTACCGAATAATCAAGAAGGGCAAAAGGATGGGCCCCTCCCCACCAGCCCGGCGTATTGGTAGGATAACGGCCGTGGGCGGTAAAGCAGTATCCTTCATATTCTTCAAGCCTGTAAAACCTTCCTACATCCTCAGGAAAACCGACCGCTTTAAAAACACCCATGTTTTTGCCGCAGGAAAATACGTATGCTCCCTGGATACGGGTATTTACGCGAAATACGCACTTTGCCATATATTCCCGCTCATCAAGCTGGCTGTCAGCCAGTTTTGTAGCAAACGGAGTTACAAAGTATCTCCATATAAGGGGTTCGTCCGTAATGCCTTTAACTTTTCTTGTGGGAATCTTTGAGAGATTGATTATGTCAAAATGCCGTTCCAAAAACTCTTCACAGCTTTTTTTGGCACCGGTATTTTCATAAAAGATATGAAGTGCATAAAAATCTTTGTATTCGGGATATATTCCGTAAGCCGCAAAACCTCCTCCAAGGCCGTTTGAACGGTCATGCATAACCGATATGGACTTAATGATGGCTTCGCCGCTCATGCGTTTACCTGTTTTATCTATAATACCGGATATCGCACAACCCGACGGTATCCTTATTTGACCTTCCCGCATAATTAAACCTCCCGCTTAAAGTGTATATAGATAACTAAAAAGGCGCCCATCACATAATGTGTGCGCCAAGCCAACCAACCGGTATAAGTCCGGTTATCAGCTTTTTACACATTATCTGATGAACGCCTTTGTTCAGTGAAAATAGTATAATACATGGATTTTTATTTGTCAAACATAAAAAGGAAAAAATTAAATCTTTTTATCAACTTATGCATGAAAAAGAATATATATACATATTATATGCCGGGACAAAAAAAGAAGTAAACATTACTTCATATTATATTATTAAATCTATGTGCGGCAAATTTTCATAATAGAATATTACGGCGGTCTATCTTGTTGGATAAAAGAGGATGCCGAAAACTCATTGAATACAGATACAACTATAAATACAACTATAAATTCAACTACAAATATAACTACAAATTTAACTCTATATAAACCAAAAACACCTGACAAGTTTTTTGCGTCATAACCGGACGACATTGCGACATTGGTATCCGATTATGACGCACAAAATAATGCAATATATTATTTATTTCTTCTTTTAACACAGGCATCAAAAACATTTCTCATGGCCGGATTGTTAATCAGCCTGCCCTGATAATCAAACCTGGAGCCGTGGCATGGGCAGTCCCAGGTAAGTTCATTCTGGTTCCATTCCAGCTTGCATCCCAGATGAGGACATTTGGTGGAAACAAAATAGTATTTGTCATTGTTGTCACGATACACCCCTACTCTTTGACCGGCATAACGGACAACACCGGCTTTTCCCTTTTCAATGTCCTTTAGCTTGTCATGGGGTATTTTTAAATGTTCCTCAAGCAGGCTTATTGTAATGATGGCCGCATCTTTAAGAAGCACCCGGCTTCCGGAAAGCATCAGTCTTCTCGGAATAAAGACTTTGCGGTATTCATTTTCCCTGCCGGTAATCATATCACTTATAATCATGGCCGCCACCATGGAACCGGTCATACCCCATTTGTTAAATCCCGTAGCCACGTATATATTGGGTGTGCGGACCGAATACCTTCCTATATAAGGGATTGAATCCGGGGTGATGCAGTCCTGATTGGACCACTTGTATTTTATCTTTGCATTCGGATACCACCTGTTTACGGCTCTCTCTATCAACCTGTAAGCATCAGGCGGCTGATATTTGCCCGTTCTGTGACCGCCGCTTCCTAAAATAAGATAGTCTTTGTATTTTCTGAAGGTAAAGCCGTCCGGATCAGCGTCTCGATACATACCGTCCAGATCAAATTTTTTCTGCTCGCTTTCCAGAGCCGCAAGATATTCCCGCTCCTGATGGAGCCTTATAAAATAATACCCCGGTACATTTATGAAAGGATAATGGGTGGCTATGACAATATTCTTAGCCTTGACACTGCCGTGTTCGGTTATAATAAGCCCATTTTTATAGATTTGGGTCACTCTGGTATTTTCATAAATTTTTAAAGTGTCCGCCACCCCATCAAGAAATTTTAAGGGATGAAACTGGGCCTGATTGTCAAATCTGATAGCAGCCTTAACCTTAAAGGGCAAGGCAGTTTCCCTGGTAAATGTGGCGGGAAGCCCTAACCTTTTAGCGGCTTCTACTTCCTGAACTATTCTTTGCTCATTATCAAGGGTATAGACATAGCTTGGAAGTACTTCAAAATCACAATCTATGTCAAGTTCATCAATTATTTCCTTGTATTTTTCTATGGCAAGCTGATTAGCCATGGCATATTCCAGGGCTCTCTGCTCTCCTTTATAAGTAAGGAGCTTCTTGTATATTAACCCATGCTGGGAAGTTATCTTGGCCGTAGTATTCTTTGTTATTCCTTCGCCGGCCCTTCTGCATTCAAGTACCACAACCGGAACTCCCCGCTTTTGCAGCATATAGGCTATAAGAACTCCGGCAAGGCCTGCTCCGATTACCGCTACCTCACAGCTGATATCGCTTTTTAGAGTGGGCCCGGCAATCCTGCTTGAAAACTCGTCACCTTTGCCGAATCGGTATTCCTTTTGAATCCATAAGGATTCTCCGATTTCAGTCCCTTCTTCTTCAAATGTGCCGTTTTCCTTCCATAGAATATCCATATAATTCACCTCAAGGCTATATTTGCCTAAAAGGTTAAAAATTATTCTCATAGAAAAGAGTTAAAATAAAAAACCGGAAATTTGATATTTATTTCCGGTTTTGATGATGAGAATCTATGGAGTTTTAAATAATATTTGATGGTAAATGTCTGGTATAAATAATAGTTAAATAGTTTAATAAATATTTGCTTTCATTATAGTTTTTAAATTTAATTTTTTATTAAGCTCTTTGAAATCATTTTATTAACGGTTTAATGATTAAAATTTTATATATTTTATCAATAAAAAACTCCCCGAGTAGGGCTCGAACCTACAACCCCGCGGTTAACAGCCGCGTGCTCTACCATTGAGCTATCGAGGAATACATAAGTAATATTATAACGGCGATTTGCGATTGTCAATATCCTTTTACATATTTTATTCAAAAAATTTATTTTTATACCGGGCGGTTAATCAGAAATCTTGTCTATAATTGGTTATATATTTATAAATTTTATAGTTGAAATTAAAATTCCTCTGTGTTATAATCTAATTCGTTCGGTAAATAAAACTGAATATGCAGTTGTGGCGGAATTGGCAGACGCGCTAGATTCAGGTTCTAGTCCGGGTTAACTGGGTGGGGGTTCAAGTCCCCCCAACTGCAGTAGTCAAGGCTTTCAGGGTTTTAATTGACTCTGGAAGTTTTTTATTGATTAATAAAATGCAACTAGACTAAAATAGTAATATGTAATTTTAATAATATCTTAGCAAATGTATATTAGTTGCTAAATTCCCATAATATAGTCCATGATTTTATATTAATCCCAAAAATCCATATATTTTGCCATTTCTGCTTTCATCAGTGCTTCATATTCTTCAACCTCTGAAAACACACAATAACAGCTATTCAAAAAATTAAATATTGATTGCATGAACTTATAAACATTAAGTAAGTCAATATCTTTTTTATTTAATTTGTACTCAAGGCTCTTGTTCGTGGGATATCTAAATATATCACCTTTTTTATCAATATTACTTAATTCTTTTATATGTTCTTCTACTATATAAATAATTTCTAAATCCTGACCTATTTCATTAGCATAATGCTCAATCATTGGTTTTGCATTTTTCCATAGGTCTTTATATAATAGATGACTATTTCTCTTACTCATGAATATATGCCTAGGCACACTAAACGAAATAGATTTATGAAACATTCTTTTTAACCCTAGCTCTATTGAATTTCTCAATAAAAATATTAGCGGATATGCCTTACTTTCATTTGATATATCATTACATTCAAACATTAAGAATTCTGCTACATCACTATATCCAACTATCTGCTTATGAAAGCCATCACCAGTAAGAGATTCCCACAAGTGACAATTCCCCAATCCATGAGAAGCAAACTGTAAAAATCTTGGGTCCCTTTCTTTGTCAAACTTAATAATGGTAGATGATACTCCTTTATCAATACACTTGAAAACAAGTGAAAAGCACTGTAAAAGATTATTACCCATATCTACGATATCTAAAAATCTATCTCTGTATTGTAATAAAAAATCATCTTCAAATGGGAACCTAAACAAATCTGACCTTTCATCTATAATTTCTAAATCAATCAAGTATAAAGTTAGCCAATTCAACTCCTCGGATGATAAATAATTTTCACCACTAGCCATATATGAATCAAACAAGGCTTTCAGGTTATGCTGACACACCTGAAAACAATTCATTATATCACTTTTTCTTTTTGATGTTCTACATATTAGCGCTTTTAACCCAAGCTCTATAGCCTGACGGAACATATATACACATGGTAAGAACCACATATCTGACTTAACAATATTGCCCCTACTATCTACCACATTTTTACACACATTATGCGCACATTGAAAAAAGTCAAATGCCAATTTTAAGTAGTCACATTCATATACTTCGCTCCAATTTATTTGGACTAAATAATTTACATTTTTTATATCATAAAAACTATGACCAGCTTTAGGCCATAAATCATGAACATCAACTTTTAACAATTCTATTATCCTCCATATATATGCTAAATAACTTTATATGTTAGGAGATATAAACCAAAGTTATAAATTTATCTAACCCATCTGTTTGACAGATGGGTTTTTATATTTCGCTATTTAAATCAATCCATAACACTAAAAAAGCATTTATATAAAGGAGTCCCCACCGTTTTTTGTGTTTATGACATAGAACTGGTTACATGATGTTAACCATGCAGCAGTTACAATGCCTCTGTTTGCGTAGATTATTACGAATAATGGGTGTATATTTACACCCAATTAAATTATTACCGTCTCCTACACATGGTGATTATTATGTTATCTTTAATAACCACTTCTACGAGCCAAATAATTTGCAGTTCCCCTGTCTACGGGGATTGTTACGCTTGCTGAATATGAGAATACCGGATTGACACCGGAAGTTGCAGTTCCCCTGTATACGGGGATTGTTACGTATATTAACGCC
>CAZIHC010000028.1:0-14215 GCA_964538605.1 uncultured Herbinix sp.
ACCGGTGCCGAAAGTTGCGATATATCTTGAACCGCATAAAGGACAAAAAGCCGGCATTCTTTCTTCATATCCGCAGTAATGGCATATGAGTTTCCCGTTTACATGAGATGTTAAAGCTATATCACAATGAGTACATTTAATTACATGTCCGCAGCTTCTGCATGATACAAAACCGGAATAACCCCTTCGATTTATAAAAAGCATAATCTGCTCGTTTTTTCGCAGCCTGTCTTCCATCAATTCTTTAAGCTTACGGCTGAATATGGACCTGTTTTTTTGTTTTAATTCTTCCCGTAAATCAACTATCCAGACTTTCGGCAAGGTTGCTTCCTTTGCCCTTTTATCCAAGGTGAAAAGTTTATATTCACCCGAAAGCCCTTTCTTATATGATTCAAGGGACGGGGTTGCCGAACCGAGAATAACAAATGCGCCTGTAAGCTCAGCCCGTTTTTTTGCGACTTCTACCGCGTGATATTTGGGTGTAATCTCGCTCTTATAGCTTCCTTCATGTTCTTCATCTATTATAATAAGCCCCAGATTTTTAAACGGAGTAAACAGTGCCGATCTTGGACCGATTATAATATCAATTTCGCCGTTTCTCGCCCTTAAGCTTTGATCATACCTTTCTCCGTCAGACATTCTGGAATTTAGGATGGAAACCCTGTCCCCAAATCTTTCATAAAATCTGTTAACGGTCTGATAGGTAAGGGCAATCTCCGGTATCAGCACGATAACCTGCCTGCCGGAAGCTATTACCTTAGATATAACTTCCATATACACTTCGGTTTTGCCGCTTCCTGTTACCCCATGGATCAAATAAGTGTGACGCTTTCCCAAATTATAATCATTTATTATCTGATCCACAATATATTGCTGTTTTTCGTTAAGTATTACAGGTTCTTTATGGGCCTTTTGCCTGCTGAAAGGATTTCTGTAAACTAACTCACTTTCAATTCTTATTACGCCGTTTTCCTCAAACCATCTTAATACGGCCCTGCCTATATTCAGTCCTTCCGTTACATCAGTATAATCCAAAACCTCACTTTTTAACAAAGCATCCAAAAGCCTTACCCTGGCCGCATTATTTTTCTTTTTCTGCTCCAGATAAAGCTTTTGGATTTCTTCACCTGTTACAGCAGGCACAATTCTTCTTTTTTCCTTAATCTTAACGGCCTTTTTTACCGGCATGACCGTTTTTAAGGCATCTATCATGGTTCCGCCGAAAGTCTCCTTCATCCAGTAAGCCAGATAAATAAGATGGCTTTCTATGACAGGATCGTTAATTATTACGCGATGAAGGGGTTTGATTTTTTCTATGCTGATTTTAGGTTCATCCGACAATCCAACAATATAACCATTAATCCTGCGGTTACCAAGACCAAAAGGAACTTCCACCGGGGCACCAATAACAGCCGAAGCCAAAAATTCCTCAGGAACGGCATACTGATATGTCTTGTCTAAATTTTCATGAGATATGTCAATTATAATGTCGGCATACTTTTGATAAGACATAACAGTCCTCCTTTGTATAAACGCTTAGCTGATGGCGTCCCTGACAAGCTCCCTGTCATCCATATGGTATTTAACGCCCTTGATTTCCTGATAATCTTCATGACCTTTACCTGCAATTATGATGACGTCTCCCTCCCGGGCATTGTCAATGCAGTACTTAATCGCTTCCCTGCGGTCAGTTATTGTTATATACTGCCCAGGCCCTTTCTTGACCCCTTCAACTATATCCTTTATAATGTCTTCCGGTTCTTCAAACCTTGGATTATCTGAGGTTACAACCGTAAAATCCGCCAACTTGGAAGATATCTCACCCATAAGGAATCTTCTGTCTCTGGAACGGTTTCCTCCGCAACCGAATACGCAAACCAGTCTCTTGGGATTGTATTCCCTGATTGTTGTCAAAAGACTTTCCAAACTCATAGCATTATGGGCATAATCAATCATCACGGTATATTTTCCCGGGACGGGAACAAGTTCAACCCTGCCCCTTACCTTAATATTTCTTAATGCTTTTTTGATATCTTCCTCGGATACATTAAAATGCCTGCAAAGGGCAATGGCGCATAATGAATTCAGTACATTAAATTTACCGGGAATATCTATGGTTACATCAAAGTTCATAAGACCATTGACAGAATAAGATACTCCAAGATAACCCGGTTCATGGATAAGTTGTACATTCGAAGCATAAATATCGGCTTTTTCGCTAAAGCCGTAAGTTTCCACTTTACAGGTATGACCTTTTAAGATTTCTTCGGCATATTGGTCATCTATGTTAATCAAGCCGGTCTTACACTGTTTAAACAATTTGCTTTTACATCTTAAATAATCCTCAAAGTCCTCATGCTCATTTCCGCCTATATGATCGTAGCCCAAGTTTGTGAACACTCCGTAATCAAATACAAAGCCGTCCATCCTGTAATGTTTAAATCCCTGGGATGAGGCCTCCATTACAACACACTGAACGCCTTTTTCAACCATCTTTGCAAAGGTTTCCTGTATAATATATGATTCCGGTGTGGTATTGTTTGCGGGAATTACTTCATCACCTATTATGGTTTCGATTGTTCCGATTAATCCCGTCTTAATTCCCGCATTTTCCAAAATTGATTTTATCATATATGTTGTAGTAGTTTTACCTTTGGTTCCGGTAACACCTATGGTAATAAGTTTCTCTGCAGGATGCCCGAAATATGCGGCAGACATATATGCCAAGGCTTTTCTCGCATTATCAACCTTGATTACAGTGACATCTTCCGGCACTTCAACATCCTTTTCTACAATCAGGGCCGTGGCCCCTTTATCTATAACATCGGGAATATATTTATGCCCGTCTGTTACCGTACCCGAAATACATACAAACACAGAATCCTTTTTAGCCTTTCTAGAATCATACACCAAATCTGTGACAAAAGTATGTACGTCTCCCTGAAGGCAGGTATATTCAACGTGTTCCAATAAATCTTTCAAATACATATATAGTCCTCCTATGGGTTTTTTATTATATTATACTCCCATATGCTTATTTTTCTGTTGCATTCTTTGGTATAAATATTGCATTTGTTGCTATTTCACCTAATCATATATCTAATTATAGGCTAAATTGGGATTTTGTAAAGAAAATTTCACCTGCTGCAATTTACGCTTCATAAACGAAGTGTCAATTCCGTCTATAAAACACAAATCACAGCAGGTGAATTTCTTAGCATCTTATTTTTATATATGATTATTTTTAATGTTTTAATATAACCGGAATATTTTCAACTGACAACTCCCGGTATTCTGCTTAATATTTGACCGCTTTTAATATTTCCCGAACTCTTTATCGCTTAAAACGATTCTTTTTTGCTTGCTGCCTGTTTCAACCGGATAATCGTTTTTAGCAAACGTATTTACTTCCGTTTTTTCCGACGGCTTTCCTGCTTTGCCCGTTGCACCATAATTATGTTTTTCACCGTTGCCAAAAGATGAACCGGACTTTCTTAATTTAAACCTTAATACCTGTTCTTTAAGCATTTCGGCCTGACTGGAAAGTTCTTCGCTTGCGGCAGCACTTTCTTCGGATGTGGCGGATGTCTTTTGGATAACTTCCGTTACCATCATAATTCCCTGATTTATCTGATCTATACTTGCAGACTGCTCGTTTGACGCTATGGCAATATCATCAATAAGTTTTGCAACCTGGGTAACGTCTTCCACGATTTTATTGAGAGCATCCGAAGTCTGTTTGGCTATCGCAGTTCCGGCTTCCACATTCTTTATGGAATCTTCTATCATTTCCGTGGTTTCTTTTGCCGCACTGGCACTTCTTGCCGCCAAGTTTCTAACTTCTTCGGCGACAACCGCAAATCCTTTTCCGTGCTGGCCGGCCCTTGCAGCTTCTACAGCCGCATTCAGTGCCAGGATATTGGTTTGGAAAGCAATATCGTCTATTACTTTAATTATTTTTGAAATATTATTGGATGACTGATTTATTTCTTCCATGGCCTTAAGCATATCTTTCATATGATTGTTGCCCTGAACCGCATTATCTTTTGCCACTTCAGCAAGGGAATTGGCCTGATTTGAATTATCGGCATTAAGTTTGGTCTGATTTGCAATTTCCTCCAAGGAAGCGGACAGTTCTTCAATTGTGCTTGCCTGTTCAGTTGCCCCTTGAGAAAGTTCTATACTTGAATCTGCCACCTGTCTTGAACCCACGGCAACCTGGTCTGCCGCAATATTTATATTGGATATTACATCATTTAGGTTATCAGCCATTCTATTGAAGGAGTCGGCCAGATTACCTATTTCATCTTTCGTATCTATGTTAATATATACATTTAAATCCCCGTTGGCTATTTTTTCGGCTCCGGCTGCCAGCTGCCTTACCGGTTTACTTATGGTATTGGATGTATAAATACCAAGTATAAGGGCAAATAACACAGCAAAAGTAATTACAATTATCATCGTAACAACTGCCGTATCCGCTGCTTTTGAATTTGAATCCGACTGATTTTTCGCACCGTTAACTTTTAATGCAACCAGTTTTTCAATTGCAAGGCGAAGAACATCAGAAGAATCCTGCAACTCACCTTTTGTAAAAGCAAAGGCTTCTTCATCTTTGTTTTGCAAACTCATTTCCAATAACTCATCCAAATCTTGTTTGTAATCAGCAAGAGCTGCCGAATATTCGTCAAAAGCTACTTCCACTTCGGCCTGAACTATCGTTTTTTTGAAACTTTCAGCATATGTATTCATACTACTTAAAAATCCGAGGACTTTATCATAAGATTCTTTAATCTGCTCAGGATCGTCCAAAAGGACAAAGTCTCTGGCATTAACCCTTACTCTTTGAAATAATGTAGATATTTCAGCCAACTCGGATATGGGTACAGTCATATTTTCATATAACATTGTATCATTTTTGTCTATTTTATTAATATTTACAATTCCTATAAAACCTACAACTCCCGATATAATAGCCACTATAACATAGCTTAAAATAAGTTTTGTTGCGATTTTCATATTATAAAACCATTTCATACAAGTTTCCTCCTGTTGTTTATCTGCTGTTGAAGTATATTTTCTTTTGATAAATGATATTTTGAATTATTCCTGATAGTTTAATAACTTTTCGCAATCCAATAAAAGCTTTACATCGTTTCCGACTTTACCGATTCCCATTATGAATTTGTCTCCGTCATTTCCCATATCGGGCGGAGGAGCAATATCTTCTTCCGGGATAGTTATTACTTCGGATACACTGTCAACAATCAAACCTATGGAAAGGTCATCAACATTAACTACTATCACGCATGTTCTGTCGTTATACTCTTTGAAATTTTTCTTAAATCTGAGCCTTACATCCATTACTGGAATTATTCTTCCTCTCAGATTAATGATGCCCCGTATATATGCCGGCATTTCCGGAACCTCGGTTATTGATTGTATTCCAATTATTTCAGTTACATACTTAATCTCTATTCCGTAAACTTCCTTTTCCAACTGAAATGTTAAGAATCTGTTGCCCAGTGTATCATCACCAATTACGTCTTGTTCTAAATTTGCCATAATGCTACACTCCTTACTTAGATGTGTTATCACAAAAATTTAAAACTTACAAAAATCATGGCATTTCTTCAAAAAAAATAACTCAGTATTGTTTATTATGGTTAAATTTCATACTATTTTTATCCTCCTTTATAGTAAGTATATAGATAAATGCAAATGCATTTTATCTTTTATACCAAAAATATTCTTAATAAATTACAATTTTATAACAATTTATATTTTAATTTACAGTAATTATTAATAAATTCGCCTAGATATTAATATTACAATATTCAATTTTGTTAATAAATCAGTAAATTTGTACTATTAAATTGTATTATACCTATTAAATTTTGATAATATTTTACTGTTACTCCCATAATATGTGCAAAATTTTAAACCCACAGTATTCGTCCTCTAAATTATAAAAGCTTATTACGGAAAACCATACTGAAACCAAATTTATGACTTATTATGATAAGAAAGTGTAATTTGACCTGTAAAACAGACATGCTTAGTAATTTGATAGGAAAATATAAAACAAGGTATAATAAAAAGCAGCCTGATTAAAGCTGCTTATACAAAAGCATTCCAGTAAACCAAAAATATCAATACGCATTCCCATTCATTTCCCGTAAGTTTACGTTACCGTTATTCTTCATTGTGTTGTGATGAAACAGCTCATTTTGCCGTATCTTCAGATAATCTTTCTTCATCTGTTTCTTTGCCGGGCAGCAATAATATAAAAGATATTAGCAGTCTTGAAAAAATGGCAAATCTGGAATACTTGGATTTATCCAATAATTATATAAGTGATATAAGCAGCCTCAAAGACATGAAAAAACTTACGTTTTTAAGGCTGAATGACAATAACATCAATGATATACGGATATCTGAAAATCTCCGGAGGCTGCCCTGTATTGATATCCTGTTTTCGAACTGTCTAAAGTAAGCCATTCTGTAAAAGGCCCTATTATATCCTTGTTGGGCGAATTTTTATTTACCATTATTCCGAGATTAATATTATAAACTATATTATAAGGCGCCATACATACCGCCCAATCCTCTGCCGTATTCTCCAATGCCATATTTATGAAACTATCTGTAAATGTTATATATCCGAATACCTTATCTCCTTTATATCTCCTTTATCGTCCAAAGCTTCGTACCAATTCTGTGTCCAAATACGGGTATCTTTTATATAACCATGGTCATATAAAAATTTTGCCACATCCATATATTCAATCCAAGTGGGATTAATATTTCCTTCATCTGTCAAGGAAAAACTGTTATCAACCGCAATTGCAAGATCCATATAACCGGGTACAATATAATAACCGTGTTTTTTTAATATTTGGGCCGCGTCTATAAAACTGTCCCAACTGTTTGAACCGCCACCGATGATCTTGTTTATCTCATTTGGATCGTCCGTGCCAAAAACCTCTTTTGCCACCGACCGCCGATAAGCAAATAAAGATACGGTTGCATTATAGGGAAGTGCAATCAGCTCTCCTTCCGGATTGCATCCGTTATCAATAATATATTGCGGTATATCGGCCATTTTTAAAGCCTTTTTAACATCAATACCAAGCTCCCTGTATGTGCATGCATATTCTGAAAGCTCTCCTTTTACAAACTCCGTAGCATATGCCGGTACACAGTATAAATCTATGGCATCGGGTTCATTTATCAGCTTATCCATAATTACTTCCGTGATAGCTGTCGTACTGTAGGCCAAACTTCTGTCGTAGAAATCAATGTAATAATCAAAATCCCAGTATTCTTCGGCATATTTCTCGATAAGTTCCCTCTGCCCGGAATCTACGGTATATATTTTTATATTGCGTATTTCGTCAGTTGACACAGCTTTGGTATCCGATTTTTCAGGCTTATTATCAATAAGCCTGTTTACTGTAATAATAACCGAAATTACAACTGCCAGCAAAAACAGACATGCCGGTACGATGAATGCAGGTTTTTTTATAATTAATTTAAAATTCATACCAAACTCCCCTTTATTATCATCAACATTACCCCACATATTCATGTATTTGACAGGTAACGTATGTTCGCCCGTATGCCTGTTGTATTTAAGCATTTTTGTTGCGTATACCTTGCCTCTTTCATCAGGCCGGACACAGTAGCCTATATGTCCTCCCCATGTCCCAAGTATTGGATGATTAATATGATGCCTTAACTCGATTATTTCCACTATCCTGTTATCCCAATTTCGAACAGTAATGAAAATATTTGATGGGCCCCTGTCTTTTGGGCACGTTTTTTCCGAACTGTTTAACCTGACACGTCGATCCATTCTTTTGCACATTTACATGATTCAAGATTACCGCAGCCGGCAAATTTGTCTTTGTCATTCGATTCTATTATTTCCTGACGGAATTTCCATATATCTTCTTCATACTCAACCTACGGCTCAATCAATCTTATATCACTCATCACAAACCCCTTATATTTTCAGATTAAAAATAATATATTCCATATTATACCATATATCAACTTAATCATTTTTTTACGTAAAATAAACCATCACCGGATAAGTTTTTCATTTATAACCAAAAACCGTTTAATCTTATTTCTAATATAATAAAAAAGACCTCTTGTATGTCAGATTACGGTTCTGACAAACAGAGGCCATCAGATTTACTGATCGGTATTACCTTTCAGACTGATTAAAATTATGACCATAAAACTCTCATGATTTTAGCATAATCATTATCAGCCAAAGTTTTAAACAAATTAATAAAAGCTCTTAAGAAAACATCGGCTCTGAAATCTTCAGCCAATGCGACGTAAGACATTTGGCATATCAGCTCATTATCATCACTTATAAAGAACTTGGTATTTTTATATCCGGCATTCAGTTCATTAAATAACCTTAATATTTTCTCTTTTTTGCTCAAATCATCCAAAGTTGCAAATGTTATCGATCCGGTTGCATATATGCTTTCATCCAATATAACAAGCAATAACGCTCTTCCGTTTTTAATATTCTGAACTGCTCTGAACCCATAAGCATCATCAAGTTCTATTACTTCAAATATGCCCTCCAGCTCAGCCTCTGCTAAGGCCTCTTCGAATAATCTCTTTTTGCTTAACGCTTCACCCATGATGTTTTTCTCCTTAAACTGATTTTTTCCAAAGGTACTTTGATAAAAGGCAATTATACTTTTCTTATAAATGCTATATTTCCCTGATATAAATCACTATTATACCTTTACTCCTTACTTTATCTTTTGTATCCATCCTCCTATCATTTTATAGTTTTTTGCTGACCACTTTTAACATGCCTAATATACAATTCCGTCAAATTGCTTATAAGATATTTGATTTAAGATTTTCATCATAGGAGGACGAAAGTATCATAAACTTATCAAAATAATATTTATATTAATATAATTCCGATAATGAACAGATATCATTTCTTTCCTATGAAAAATCCTATATATCCTATTATAAAGCCTCAATTAAATAAATCAATGTTTATGATTTACAAAAAAATTTTATGACCATACCTTAAAAATTTTAAAAGCCAAGCAAAAGGCGGCAAAAATATTCCCATAAAAAAAATTAAACCCGGTGACCTTATTTTCTATGCAGAAAACGGAGAAATAAATCATGTTGCCCTTTATATCGGTAATAAAAAGATAATCCATGCCAGTCATCCGAAATCCGGGATAAAAATATCCAAATATGACTATCGTAAACCCTACAAAGCTGTCAGTTATTTGGATTGACTTTATCATTGATTGCTCAGTTAAGACAAATCTATAAGCGATATATGCGGCAACTTTTCTGCTATTACATATGCGGCCAGATTATACCAACTGCCGCATTTATTTAAAATGATTGCATCAGATGTAATGACTTGATTTGATCCTTCCAGAACAACATCCACGTTGCTTAATATCTCTACGTTTACCTTATACGGAAAGCCACCCAATGTTTCAAAAATAAGAGTCTTTAACCTGCCTGTATTGGATACGGGAGAATCCAGATAAAATACCGCTTCGTTAATGTTAAGTCCTGAAAGATGTTCTCCGATCATCAAAATTGCGGATTGGGTTTCATCAATTAAGCGATATGTTCCCCGTAACCCGGCTAAATCCCTTATTGTACCATCCATGCACTTTACAAGCGTACCATAAGAAAGAGCCACTTCCAGCGTAATAATGGTATTCAGTCCGTCTATAACCACTTTTCCTGATACCTGTTTTTTATCCAACTGCTTGCTTTTTCTTAAAGCAATTGTCTGGCGTGTTGCCGTGGCTCTGACCAATGCCAGCCTTTGCCTTTCCGAGAGCAGGTAATGATTGCCGACAAAAGTTGAAGCTCCCTTAATCGGATATCCTCGTTCAATTAGATACAAAATATCCTGTTGGGCTCTTTTTAGCAAAGCTATACTTTCCTTATTAAATTCTTTCTCGTCGTTTGGAACAAAACCACGTCTGGCATTAGTCATTTATACCCTCATTTCAACTATCAATTTCTTTCGTCCAGTACATCTTCAGGCAGTACAGATAATGCTTTTTTTAATATATCTTTTGCATTTTCGTTTTCTTCCCAAGGCGGAGTTATCATTTGCCTCCATAATCTGCTCCCTCTTTTATTATGAAAGAGCCCGCTTAAATTTTTTAAAGCCTGCTGCCCAATTTTATTGTCATCGCCAAACCTCTCAACATATTTTATCAGGTTTTCAATAACCTCTCGCCTTGAAATATTGTTTACTTTACCGCCTTCAATAAATTGGTCTACTTCCGTCAATAAAAACGGATTTTCATAAGCGGCTCTGCCCAGCATAACCCCGTCCACATAACGCAAATGATTCCTGATTGAATCGACGGTATTTATTCCTCCGTTTATCTCGATATATAAATGGGGAAAGGCTTGCTTTATTTTATATACATCTTCATACCTAAGAGGCGGGATTTCCCTGTTTTCCTTTGGGCTTAAGCCTTCCAGGACTGCAATACGGGCATGGATTATGAAATGATTTACTCCTGCTTGGGAAAGTGTTTTTACAAAACACTCCAAATCCTCATATTTATCAAAGACCACTTTGCTTAAAGAGTCAGGCAAAACATTGGTTCCGTCAATTCCTATTCTGTGTTTTACCGTTATCGGCTTTTTTGTTTCATTTTTCATAGCCTGAATTATCTCTGCAACTGCATCAGGATATGCCATGAGGGCCGCTCCCATTTGGTTTCCCGAAACCCGGTCTGAAGGGCAGCCGACATTTAAGTTTATCTCATCATAGTCCCAATCTTCAGCAATCTTTACCGCCTGCGCAATTTCCTTTTTGTCACATCCTGCTATCTGCAGTGCTATAGGCTTTTCAAAAGAATCAAAATCCAGAAGCTTTTTTCTGTCTCCATGAACAATAGCGCTGCTTGTGATCATCTCGGTATATAACATGGATTTTTTTGTAAGCAGTCTGCAAAAGTACCTGAAATGCCTGTCGGTTATATCTATCATAGGAGCAATGCTTATTCTGGCCATTTTTCTCACCAATCTTTCATCATAGGTATTTCCTTTATTAACACATTTATTATGCCAATTTATATATTTCAAACTTCCGTTTACCAACGTTCTGTTTTTCTAATCGAATAAAACTTTTAGTGTTAATTTTTTGAACTTTATTCATACTGACTGCTATTACTGTTTCTTTACTGCAAATATTTTTTAAGGATTCCAGCAAACAATTGACATCACCTGTTCCTCCCTGCCAATCTACTAAATTTCCATAAGGAACATCTGTTATTATAATATCCGGTTTAACCTCTAATTTAATACGTTCAAAAGCGTTTGCCTGAAATACCTGCACATCAATTTCTTTTTGAATCATATTTAATAATTTATTTGCACTCTTTATCGCTTCTTTGTGCGATTCTTTATTATATTGCTTATAGAGCGTTTCTAACTCACCTATTCTGCGTTTAATGCCTCCTTCAGATAATAATGAGAGATTACGATTTGCTATTTCTAGCATCTTAGAATCTATATCACTGGCTATAATTCTAGCTATTGACCGCTGATTTAGAAATCCTAATACTGTTAGAGAATATCCCCCTCCACAGCAACAGTCATATAAGCATATATCTTCCTTTTTACCTGAATACCCCAGACATCTTCCATATATTTCATTTATAAGCCTGACAGGAAAATTCGGAACTCCGTTAACATTATATAAAACTCTGCCACTTGCAAAATCTTCGTAATTACAATTTATTGCGTATTTATATTCCATATCAATATACCACCGATAGTTTTTAATATGTTATTATTTTAATTTATAATCAATACCACTGTAAAGACATTCATAGTATCACTCACATCTCATTTCATGATTTTTTAGACTTTTTAAAATACTGTTCCTGTTCAACAGTAATTCTTCTTCAGTCGGTTATTTTGTAATTGATCCGTACTTCCTTATGTCTAATATAGACTGGCATTTTATAAACAGTCTCGGTCACTTCCTCACGAAACAGATGCAACAGGATTTTGTGTCTGTATATTCTGTTGCTTTTAAGGCTTCCTTTAATAATAGCATAGCTGAAAATAATTGGCAATTAATGTGGTTTTTTATATTCAGATTATCCTTCATAATTGTACCTTATCATGCTCTGAATAATGGATTTGTCCTCATTTATTTGATTATTTATCAAGATATTTATCCAGCACCATCCTTTCCCCATCTGTGCAAATTGTTATTGCTCCCTTCTCGTATGTAATAAAATAATTGCTGCCTATTTGATCCAATCTTTCCAAAAGTTCCTTATGGGGATGTCCATACCGGTTGTTCTTTCCGCAGGATATCAGGGAAATACTTGGTTTTACAATTTCAAGAAACTCCTTGCTTGTAGAGTATCCTGACCCATGATGGGCCACCTTTAATACATCATAATTATAAGTCATCCGGTTTTCTTTATTTAACCTGTTTTTTCGCAACATTGAAATTAACATTTCTTCACCCTCCGCCTCCAGATCCCCTGTAAGAAGCATATCAAAGTTTCCATAAGTCACACTTAAAACGGTTGAAGCAGCATTCTCCGAAGAATAAATATGTCCTTCAACAGGGTTAAGGCAAATTATTTCCAGTTTCCCCTCCTTTATAAAATCTCCTGCCTTTATATACATAGTTTTGACATTATATGTTTCCGCAAGGGTCTTAAGGCTTCTGTAGGTATCAGCTTTTGTCATATCTGCTATATCGTAATTTTCTCGCGTTTCGTATTCATATTTACTATTGCCTGTCTTTGGCAAAACCAAATTTGATACGGTAATTTTATTATCTATAATTAACTCCATAATCCCGCTTATATGATCCGTATCAGCATGGGTCACAATGGCATAATCGATGCGGTTGGTTCCTCTCGACAGAAGATATGGCCTAATTCTGTAAATGCCTACATTTTCTACATCCATGCTGCCGCCGTCAATAAGAAATGTTGTGCCTCTTTCCGTCTCCATAAAAATAGCATCCCCCTGGCCTACATCAAGAACAGTGACTGATAACCCATCCCTGTTTTTTGGATATATCAAAACAACTATGGCAAGGACAAGAATTATCACAAATCTCTTCTTTCCGTATTTGCGTACTGCAGCTATGAAAATAAAAATCAATAAATAGTATATAACAATCCTTAATTTTTCAGGCCTTCCTATGGTAATCAGGCTTCCCGGCAGGTTTGTGCCCAGTCTGCAAATGGCTTCATAAAAAAGAAGTATATAATTAGCCCCTCCTGCAAGAAATCTTCCTAAAGGCAATGATATCATTCCAAATATTCCGGTACATATTGCCGAAACCATAAGCAAAGATGACAGAGGCACAACCAAAATATTAATAATAATCCCATAGGCAGGAAGCTGGAAAAAATAATACAGCACTAACGGAAGGGTAAAAAATTGGGCGCCCACACTTACATAAATTCCGTTTATTATCGTAATCTTCGCCTCAAACAACTTATTCAGGCAGGGAGCAATTAAAACAATACCAAGTATTGCACCAAAAGACAGCAAAAAACCGGCATGAAAAAGCTGCATGGGATTTTGAAGAAGGATAATAAAAGCACTTAAAGAAAGAGCCGACAGCAAATCATAGGTTTTTCCGATAAGGTTTGCAATCAGCATAATCATATACATTATTACAGCCCGATTGGTTGATACGCTGAAATTTGTAAGTATACCGTAACTATAAATAAAAACCAAAGACACTGCGGTAGATATATAAAGCCCAAGTTTTAGTTTCCTGAGAAAATAGTATATAACCGCACCTACCATGGAAATATGAAGGCCCGATATGGCAAGTATATGGGAAATCCCGTTTTCCTGATACAGATTCTTTATTTCGTCATCCAGCATGTGCTTCTCTCCAAGCACCATAGCAGTAAGCACTCCGGCTTCCTTTTCTGGAAAAGTTTGCATATATGTATTTGCAATACGGTCTTTAAATTTATGTAATGCGGTTTTGAATTTGGAATACGACGAATCGGTAAGGGAAATGTTTTCAGAATATACTTTGTAAGATATGTTTTGGATTTTGTAATAGAGGTGTTCGTTAAAACCACCTGGATTTGTGTTTTGTGAAAATTTATATACGGTTCCTGATACGGTTACTTTATTTCCGATCTTATATTCTTCATAGTCTTTGGTACAT
>CAZIHC010000029.1:0-13851 GCA_964538605.1 uncultured Herbinix sp.
ATTTAACTTCCTGATAAAATGTATTCCAATAGGGTACTTCGCTGCCGTCAGGCATCCGTACCATCAAAATCGGAAGTCCGGGTTTTCTGAAAAACATATTTTTGATATATTCGTCATAAGGACGGATATATCCTTCTTCTGTCATATCCCCGTACCCGTCCCAAAACTTGTTCCAGTTGATGAAGAAATCCTTATATTTTGAATTTTCCCCGTTTTTTATAATATCCTGAAACTGTTTTGAAAGTACGGAACAATGGTTTAATATGAAATCCAGCTTAAGTTCTATATTCAACTGCTTAAGATTCTGCAAATCTTCATAAGAGGCATAGACTTCATTCAACTCATAATCAATAACCGAAAAACCCCTGTCAAGATCTGTATTGAAAAGGCTTGGCAAAATATAAAATGCCCTAAATGCACTTTCAAATTCCGGCAGCTTAAGAAGTTCTATACAATCATTTAAAGTTCCTCCTATGCTGTCAGGATAAGCATTGAACATGGGACCGGCATTTTGTAATAATCCTTCCTTAGTCATAGTTATTCCCGTTCCTTTTTATTATATTGTATATAAATTAATTAAACGTAAATCGGCCATATGTTTTTTCAATTACGTTATACCAACAGGCAGCAGTTTATAATGACCACCTTCTGCCTGTTAATATAGCGTGCAGATATATTCGCCTTAAAAATTAAAATCCTAAAACACTTAGCCTATCAAACAGGCTTTATTTTATTTAATTTAATTTACTGTGGTTTTACCATTACATTAATAAAATCTTCATAAGACAATATGTCTCCGCTTTTGGACACAATTAGCTTAGCCTTTGCAGCCTGTGAAATCAGCAGATTTTGCTCTATTTCCAGTACCATCATAGTAAACGGGCTGTCAACCGCCCCATCCCTGTTTCTTGCCCTTCTGTGTTCAAGAGTTTCCTGAGGCGTACTGTTTAGTAAAACAGGTATATCTACCCCGAGCAGATTGTCGTTGTTGCTGTGAGTCCATTCAATTATAATTACATTTTTATCCCTGAAATCGACTGCTTCATACCATAACTCGGATTCTTCCCTGCCCATTCTTCTTAAATATATAGAATCCGCTCCGTTTTTAAATTGAGAAATAATATCGGATATTTCATCAAAATTAATTTCATTTGATGTTCCAAGATAGTTCTTAAGGCCGCTTCTTCCGGCTCTCTGATATATGGCCAGCCACGGATATTTATTTACAAGTTCGGGATTGGAATCCTGGTTATCCTTTTGCAGTTCCATAAGAACTTGCGGCCTGTCGCCGATGTATTCCCCTCCGGCTATAAGCCCTTTTAAGCCCCATTGCCTGAATACGCGAAGTCTCTCAGCATCGTTATATTTGGGTATTCTGTGAGGATAGTTGTCACCGGATAAGGTGTAGCTTCCTATACTCATTTTATTCAGATAGTAAGACAGTAAAGATGCTATTTCCGATTTTCCCACTCCGGAGCCACCGCATACCGCAACAACCGCTCTTTTATTGGGATGCTCATTCAAAATGGGAATAAGCATTTTAAGAAGCCTTGGGAGAATTATTTGTGCCTTTTTAATATGGTCTTCTCCTATTTTTATTTTATCTCCCGGCATATCACCTTTCGGTATATTTTCGGTGTCATCGATATTATATATACCGGACAAATTGTTAAGTATCAATTCCAGGTCAAAAATCTTATTCAGCCTGTCTGTTTCATTGTTTTTAAAATTCATGTATAAGCCCTCCTGTTATAAGTTCCTGAGTATATAATGGCCTTAACTGTACGGTTTAAAACATAGGCACGCATCAAATTAAAGGAGCAGTCTAATTACTTAACAACCACTTTATGGAAGGCTCAAGATAAGCATTCCAGAAATCCCAGTTATGAACACCGGGGCTTTCAATATATTCCACATCAATTTTTTCATCCTTTAAAAATCTGAAAAATGCCCTGTTTTCTTCAATAAGGAAATCTTCAGTTCCGCAAGCCATATATATTTTAGGTATTGGTTTGTTTTCTTCTTTAAGTTTTTTTATCAAATATTCGGGATTGTTTACGCTGTTTTCCAGTTGTTCCAGGTTCCCGAATACCAATGTGTAATAATCATAATCGGCTATGGCGTCCTTAAAACCTTCTTTTTTGTTCTTTACGTTATGAATAATAAGTGCAGATGAAAGACCCACAACTTTACTGAATGTTTCATTATAATACAAGCCTGTACGGATAGCTCCAAAGCCTCCCATAGAAAGTCCGCCAATAAAAGTGTCATCCCTGTCGGTTGCCAAATTAAATGTCTTTCTTACATAATCGACCAATTCCTGTCCTACATATGTACCATATGCTCTTCCTGTCCCTTTACCATCCAAATAAAAACTGTTATCTCCCGATGGCATAATTACAGCTATATTATATTTAGTTGCCAGTTCCTGTACTGAACTTCCGAGCAACCAATCTTTACTTGAGCCTGAATAACCGTGAAGCAAGAACAAGGTTTTCATCTTCCTGTTATAGTTTTCATTGCCTTCCGTCATCATAGGAGGAACATCATTAGGTAAAACCATATGAAAACAGGTACTTTTCGCCAATGATTTTGAATATATATCAGCTTGAAAAACAGCCATAGATACAACCTCCATTCACCATTTACTTTATTATCTTACCAATAACTTGCTTAACCTTTAACACTGCCTTGAACTACACCTTCTATTATATATCTTTGTCCAAACAAATAAAATACTAATATCGGAATTATCCCCAGTACCAATCCGGCCATCATAGGAGAATAATCCGCAGACTTATTGGTTAAAAACGTAAAAGCAGCTATTGATAAGGTTCTGGTTTCGGTTTTTGTCAGAAACAGGCTTGTCATAAGATATTCATTCCATGAACCCAGTCCTACAAATACCATAACTGTAACAATTATAGGTTTCATTAATGGCAGTATAATCCTGAAAAAGGTCTTTTCCATGCTGCATCCGTCTATAAGTGCCGCCTCATCTAAGTCTCTCGGTACACTGTTTAAAAATCCCTGATAAAGGAAAACTGAAAACGGAATGGTAAGCCCTATCCCTACATATATAACTAAAGGCAATTTATTAGACAAGCCAAGGGTTCCGCCATATATTTTTACTAGAGGAATCATATAAACCTGGAAAGGTGCTACCATGGATACTATCAATAACATAAACAAAAACTTATTTATCTTCCACTTTTTTCTTGAAAAGACATAAGCTATCATGGATGAAAAGAAAGTATTCAGCAAAGTAGTAGACAAGCTTATTATAGCAGTATTTCTGAAAGAAACCCTGAAATTCATTTTCCTGACAGCTTCCTTATAATTATCTAAATTTAATGATTTAGGAAAACTAAACGGGTTTAAAACAAACTCCTGTGTTGTCTTAAATGTATTAATTACCAGCATATAGAAAGGTACCATAAACGCAATGAGCAACATAATCAAAACAGTATAAATTATCCAATTACTTTTCCTTCTCATGCCTCTACCTCCCCCTTTCTTGTTATGGTAACCTGTAGAATTGATACAATGGCTACTATAATAAACAATATAACCGCCTGAGCCTGACCTAATCCGAATTTCATATTTGAAAAGGCCGTCTGATATATCTTAAATGATATCATCTCTGTTGATTTATATGGGCCACCGGCAGTAAGGGCCAGATTTATATCAAATGCCATAAATGTTCTTGTTATGGTCAGAAAAATACATATGGCAATTGAATTTCGAATCATGGGAAGTTTAATATAACGTATCTTTTTCCAACCGCCCGCTCCGTCGATATCTGCAGCTTCCAAAACGTCTTTCGGAACATTAATTAAACCGGCAATATAGATAACCATAAGATATCCGCTCATCTGCCATGTAGTTACAATAATCATTGCCAGCATAGCCTTTTTGGGATCGGTAAGAAAAGATTTTTCAAAAAATTTTATACCTGTTACACTGCCGAATGAAGTCAGGGCAAAAGAAAACAAAAAGTTCCATATGTAACCCAATATAATACCGCCGATAATATTAGGTGTGAAAAAACCCATTCTGAACAAATTCTGTCCTTTTATCTTTCCCGTAAGTGCCAACGCAATTCCCAAACCAAGTATATTGCTGAAAATAACGCTGCTGAAAGAATATACAAATGTTTTTTTAAGCGAATCAATAAATGCCGTATCGGTAAAAATAGCTTTATAATTGGCAAGGCCGATAAAATTATAATCTACAGATAAACCGTTCCAATCGGTTAATGTTATAATTAATCCGTAAATAAAAGGTATCAGTACTACGGTAGCCCATATGAACATGGCAGGTACAACAAATAACATAAATATCCTGACGTCTGCCTTCTTCTTTACCATATAATCCTCCATATGTTTAAAGATAAAGTTAACATGCCATAAATACAGAATATTCTTTCAAATGATAGGGCAGTCATTTGACTGCCCTTATCTTAATAATTATTTTTGGTTTTTCCAGTAATTGTTAACCTGGGCTGCCAGAGTTTCACGATTAATAGCTCCTGCTAAATATTGCTCCATATATGCACCGTTTTCATACCAGAAATCGGAAGGCATAAGTATGAAATTGGATATGTCTATAGTTCTTCCCTGTTCTGTATATGACTGAGTTGCTGCAGCCAGCGGACTGTCTGATCTTACTGTAACATTCTTATAAGGAAGGGTTGCTCCTAAAGTATCAACCATGATTTGCTGTGCAAATGGATTAAAGCATATAAATTCTATAAATTTCTTTCCTGCTTCCTGTTGCTCTACAGTATTCTGACTTATATCAATGCAGTAACCTTTCGGTTGTGAAGCAGGTATTTTTCTGTTTCGTTCATCATTCGGATCGTTGTTGATAGGAATGGGCAGTATACCAAACTCTGCATCACGATTTGCAACTTCTCTTAACTGTACCCAACTCCAGTCTCCCATAAACCATGTACCGGCTTTACCTGTTGCAAAGGCTTCGGCATCCATATCAATGTTTCCTACAAGAGGATCTTCTTTGTTGTAATTGTATTTTGCCAGTAAATCAAATGTATCCATCAAAGAGTTAAATACTTCGTCATTTGCCAGGTCAAAAGTTCCTGCCTTGGATTGTTCTACAACAGTTTTCTCAATTTCACGATTTTCCCTGTAACCAGCATATGTAAGTGCAAGATAGTGCATTCCGATGGACCAGTTAACACCTGTAATCATCGTTGCTGCAACACCTGTAGCTTCTATCTTATCAAAAAGCTCAATTAAGTCATTGCGGGTTTTTATTGAATCAGGATCAAATTTTCCGCCAACAGCTTGATCCAACACTCTTTGATTGTAAAGAAGGCCATATCCTTGTGTGCTTATAGGAATACCGTATATTTTACCGTCAAAAATATAGGATGCATAAGCACTTTCAAATACCTGATCCATCCATGGATTTTCGGAAGGGTCAAGTACAAGCATTCTGTCCATGTTTTCCCATATATTGATAGGATCCATTAATGATACCGTAGGTCCTTCGTTACTTGCATACAAGGACATCCATTTTTGAAGCTGATTATCTCCCGCAGCTATATACTCAACTTTAATATTAGGATTTTCTTCTTCGAAACGAGCGATTATTTCTTCAAATTTGTCATCCATTCCAACCTGCGTTGAATAGAAACTGATATTGATGACATCCCCTGATGTGTCATTTTTAGTCTCATCAGTTGATTTTTTCTGGTCTGTATTATTTGAAACAGAACCATTATCTGTCGTTGATTTCTGATTTGTGTTATTCTTATTGCTGCAACCGGATAACATACCAATAACCATTACACTTACCAAAAGTAAGCTTAAAATTCTTTTTTTCAATTTCAAACTCCTCCTTTTTAATAAGCCCTATAATAAAAATTTTAATCTAAGTAAACGGTTAAAAGTTATAATATGTGGAACCGATTCCATATTTATAGTATATAATTCCTCATCCGTTTTGTCAATCACAAAAAAAGGCATTGATTTTATATGTTTTAATCAAAATTTGATACTGATACGTACTGTAATTTATCTATTTATTTTTCTGTTGTATGGAACATATTAAACCGTTCCACCTTCCTGAACTTTTACATCAACCATATATTTTGATTCTACTTTTTTTCCGTTAAGCATGTCTATCATGCATTCCACACAAATTCGGGACAAAGCAGGGATATCCTGTACTATGGTAGTTATTTGAGGATCTGACATCCTTGTAATTTCAAGCCCGTCAAATCCGATAATTTTTAGTTCTTCAGGAACCCTTATCCCCTTCTTTTTTGCAAAAGTCAGGCAAAAATAAGCTCCGATATCAGCCGTAAAAATACCGTCTACCTTGCTAAACAACTCCATATAATTTTCCATAGTCCTGCGGTAATGTTCATATCCGACCATATCCCATGTCATACCTATTGTTGTTACACCGGCTCCGGCTTCTTCCATAACCCTTTTAAATTCATAATGCCGTTCATCAGCAGGAGTGAACCCGTTATAAGTGCCACCCAGCTGAATTACCTGCTTACATCCGGCCTTTAAAAGTTTTTCTGCCGCAAGTCTGCCCCCTTGTTTGTGATTGGAGCAGACTTGAGGTATATTAGGCCCCATATCTCTTTCAAAACTGATAACCGGTTGCTTAAGGCCCTGATATGCCTCATTATGCAGCGAATGTGCAGCAACTATTAATCCGTCTATTACTTTTCGTTTCATTAAATCAATAAAATCCTGTTCCCTGTTGCTTACTCCGATTGTATTGCATATCAAAGCCTTAAAACCGTTATTATACAATTCTATTTCAACATATTTAAGAAATCTTCCCCAAAAAGGATTCTCGATATCAGGTACAACTATACCGATTATTCCTGTTCGTTTTCTTGATAAATTCTTGGCAATTTCATTGGGGTTATAATCAAGTTTTTTGGCTATCTCCAATATTTTTTTCTTTGTTTCCGGCGCTACATAGCCTTTTCCGCTAAGAGCCCTGGAAACCGTTCCGACACCTACTCCTGCCTCTCTTGCTACATCTCGTATACCGGGCATAACTACCTCCACTAAAATAAAATTTTAATCTTATTATAGTGGACATTCCGGATTCGGGCAACAAAATTATGGAACATCAGGAACTATTCCACAAGAATAATTCTTTTATAAGTACTGAAAAGGTTCCTTAGAATCGATAAAATGCACTTCAGTATCGCCTACTATGTCCTTAAGCCAGGAAACCAAATGCTTCATTCCCGGCTCTTCAGTTCTTTCATGGCCCAAAATCAGCATACCTTTGTTAAAACCAAGTTCGGCGGCATCTCTTACATATGCGCATGTAGTCCATTCGGTAATTTCACCGCAGATCAAAAGATCCAGATTGTTTTCATTCATAAGTTCCATGGGCATCTCTTCCCTTCCAAGCCCAAGGCTTCCGCCACCTACAAGAACGCTTACCCTTTCAACTTTCATTTTCGGGTCTCCAATAATCTGAACAACCTTCATATCCAGTTTTTCTTTAAAAAAGCTGCATAGGTCTTCCAAGGTAGTTTCGGGAAGCTGGTAGCATATACCGAAATGTTTCATGGAATCTGGATTATTGATTCTGTATTGCTCCCATCCGAATTCCATATTAAATCCCCTGTATATGCCGTCCTCTGTTCCCATATGCATATGGTCATGAAATCTCCATATGGCTATATTATGCTTGTCTATAAGTTCCTTTTTCTTTAAATATACCGGATCGTTTTTAAGCCAATCGGTCCTATCCATACCCGTAAACCATGTCGGCTCATGAGTAATAATCATATTGGCCCCTATTTCTATTGCCTTTTTTATTACCTCCACGGTAGCCATAAAAGTGGTTACAATTTTCGTAACTTCTGTATCATAATTTCCCGTAATTAAAAGATCACAAGTTTTATCAAGAGGCAAGGGTTCTACACCCGTTTTTTGAATAATTTTATTTATTACTTCTCTGACAGTCATATTATATTAATCCTCCTATATAAATAACTCAAGCGGTACTACATAAGCCATTCTCTTTCCGCCTTCTTCGTTGGGATGTATTCCGTCCCCGATATGGCAAGTATCAATAATTTTTTCAGGATCATCTGCATCCCTTACAGCCAGGTCAAAATCTATATACCCGTCTGCTTCCTTTTGGTTTCTTATCCACTCGTTGGCTTCATTGCGCAGGCTTTCCACTTCGTCAAACCATTCCGGTTTGTCTTTTTTGAAAGGTATTACGGTGCCTATATAAATTTTGCTTCCTTTTGAATGAGCCACATCGATAAGCTTTAGCAGGCCCTTTTTGTATTCTTCCAAATTAATTATTTCATCATGACGGTTAAAGAAATAAGGATGGGTAAAATCATTAATTCCTATTAAAACCACTACATAATCCGGTACATCCCATCCGTATATATCTCTTTCAAACCTCTCTATACCGGGGTCCCCAAATATAGTACCTTTGCTGGGTATCTCCGGCATGCGGGTATAATCATGAAGAAGCCTGTTTCCTCCAATCCCGCGGTTTACTATCGTAATCTTTCCGGGGTATTTTTCTATAATTTTATCGGTCAATACGTCGCTGTAATAAGACATATGAGTTATGGAATCTCCAAAGAGGGCCAGGGTTTTAACATCATCGTCCGTCAATACCTCAATTGCGCTGATGCCAAAAATATGGTTAGCTCTGTTTACGTCATATTGAAGTACGGGATAAATATCATAATTACCGGTTTCGGGAAAAGACTTGTCAAAAGTATAATCCTTGCCTATACCGTATATAGTATTCCAGCTTTTTGCCGACCATGTGGAACAAACACAGTAAATATTGGCAGTATCCTTAATATATATAGATAAAACTATATCTTCACCTGGCTTTATATCCATATCAATTTCATCACTGAAAAAAACATCTCCCGGTTCTATTTTTATGAGTTCTTTTCCCATGTATCTAACAGTCTGCAATCCTTCTATATCACCGTTGCTTCTCTTTCCAATTGTTACGTGGTCAAATATCAGAGCTTCCGGAGAATACGGATTTGAAAATCTTATTCTGATTTTATTCCCTTTTAAATTATTTTTGAAAAAGCCTCTTAATGTTGTGTTTGTGATTGTGCCTATACAAGTATTATGGTTTATAGGCTGATAACTCCAGGCCATTTTCCATAACATATAATCACCGTCCCTTTTTCAATACTAGTCTAATTTATATACCGTAATAATTACCTGCCCCACTTTTTCTCCCGCATCCAAAGAGGCAACATATACACCATAATTCAGCCACTTATATTTCCCGTTCATATCTGCCTTAAATCTGGGTGTGGTTTTAATTTTTGATTTCAAATCAAACTTTATTAAGCCCTCATTTTGTATATCTATATATTCTCCGTCAGTAGTCTTAATAAGATATTTTGCACATACATGGGCCATGCCTGATTCATATGAGGTATTCCAGTCTGCTCCGCCGCAAACCACCTCTCCGTTTATTTTTCCTTCCACGGTTCCGCCTACAATCGGAATTACTCTCAAATATCCTCTCCCGTCATTTTTCACTTCCAGACTGTCTTTGCACTCCACATGCAATGTCATAATATGTTCAGCATCCAGCTTCATATATAACCTCCAAAATTTTTATCAGACTATACCTTAAATATTTCCGTTTCATCCAGCAACTTCTTGGCATGTTTTCTTAGATTTCCTGCCATTTCATTCATAGTTTTTGCGGCCTTCAATTGCTCAGATGAAGCATTATTTACCGTATTTGCCGAAGCAGCTATTTCTTCCATAACAGCAGAAATACTTTCTATTGCCCCCATAGTGCTTGTTCTGGCTTCATTCATATTATCCATACTTTTTTCGATTTCCTTCAGGTATGAAACCAGACTAATCACATTTTTGTTGATTTCTTCAAAAGAAGCAATAGTATTTTTAACAACATCATCCTGCTGCAATATAACTTCTTCCACTCTTTTTGCGGTATTCACTGTTATTTCAGTATCATCTTGTATTTTGTCGATTATTTTCTTAATCTCACTTACCGATTCTTTTGATTTTTCAGCCAGGTTTCGTATTTCGTCAGCAACTACTGCAAACCCTCTTCCTGCATCACCTGCTCTGGCAGCTTCAATTGATGCATTTAATGAAAGAAGATTTGTCTGCTCTGCAATTTCGTTAATGGTATTAATAATTTTACGTATAGCTCCGGATTCTGCCGCCAGATTTTCGATTTTATTAATAACATCTGTAGAAATTTCTATCGTTGACTTTGATTGTAAATTAAGCCTGTCTGTTGTTTTGGTGCCTTCCTCTATACTTTTATGGGTCTTGTCTGCTATATTTCCAATTTCCTTTGCATATTGGCTGACAAGAATAATCTTGTTTGATAAATCATCCATATGTAATAAGCATTTTTCTGCGTCATTAGCCTGTTGTGTAATTCCGCTTTCAATCTCATCCATTGACGCAGATATATCTGTAGAAGATTTTACAAACAGCTCAGATGTCTGATCAATATTTAGTGCCGATTCCGATACATATGAACTTAGAACTTTTACTTGCCCGATCAGAACTTTCATATTGGCAAAGGTGTTTTGAATTTCATTTATCAGATTTTCAAATTCCTTTACCCCTTCAGACCGGAAACTAACCGTTAAATCTCCCTTGGCAGCATCCTTAAGTTTAGTAATTATCAATTTTATTGTGCCGTCTATTCCTTTTGAAATAAACAGCCCTGTGGTAATAGATATAATACTGGTTATTATAACTATAATTAAGGTAATAAGTTTTATACTGTTTGCCTGACTGGTTATCGTTTTTTTGGGTATTAAGCTGCAAAGCATTGAGTTGCTGTCACCGATTTTAGAATACATAAAAAGATATTTGCTGTTTTGAAAAGATACATATTCAGAACCACTGGTGTTGTCGGATTCATAAGCATCCCTAAAAAAATCCGTATCTGTAAAAATATTTTCATTGCTTATAATTCCGTTATCTACTGTTATTTCATTTTTATCTGCAGTAACAAATCCGACCAAACTGCCTTCTGCCAGTATTAAATCACTGAGAATATCCCTTACGGTATCAAGTTTTATATCTATTATTAATACACCATCAACATCGTTAAAATGCCTTATCAACCGCAAAGCATAATTTGCCGAACCCAATTTTGAATCAAGATACTCGTCTTTTCCGACCCATAAGGTTTTTCTTTTATTCTCATAAACACGTTTGCCATTATCGGTTGACATGAAATTTTGGTATATTTCATTATCGGTTATTTTCGATGTTAATATGGACTGTACTGTCCCAGACAAAGCGTAAATGTTTCCTATAAATTTATCTGTCATTACTTTATTGATAAAACTGCTTTTTATATCGGACAGGACCTTAACAGCGCCCGTAGTATCATTTTTATAATAGTTGCTGAAATATCTGATAATGTTATTGTCATTAATTAATTGAATGGCGCTTTCTTCCGCGGAGTTTAATCCAAACAAAAGATACTCCCCGGTCATGTTAAGGGCCTGTCCCAAAGATTCTTCATAATTTGTCCGTATAGCCGTTTCAGCCTGTATGAACGATATTGTTCCCAATATAAGTATGCAAGCAATCGGCACAATATATGATAAAATCAATCTGTAACGAAGGCTGGAAAAAAACCTGTTATTTATTATTTTGGAAAATAAATAGATTTTTTTCATAAAAACACCTCATCAGTTGTTTTTTATCCTTTAACAGCCCCCACGATTACACCTTTAATAAAATATTTTTGTATAAACGGGTATATAATCACGATAGGCAAAATTCCGATAACTGCCATCGCCATTCTGACCGATGTGCCGGGCAGATTCATATTGCCTACCCCAAGATAATTTGAAGAACCCGATTTTAAAAATTGCACGTTATTCATTATCTTAATCAGAAGATTTTGTATACCAAACAATTCAGATTTGGTAATATAGTACAAGCCGTTCAGCCAGTCATTCCAATAGCATAAGGCGGTAAACAGGCTTATTGTGGCTATGGTAGGTACGGATAAGGGTATAATAATCTTCCAAAATATCCGCATCTCGGTGGCGCCGTCAATCTGGGCAGATTCAATTATGGCATCAGGTACATTGTTTGAGTAATAGTTTCTTACCAAAAATACATTAAATCCTGTAACCAGGTAATTAGGTATTATTAATGCCCAAATGGTGTTTTTGATTTTAAATATATTGGTCCACATCATATAACTGGATACGACGCCGCCGTTAAACAGCATTGTAAAGAAAACAAAGAATGAAAGCAAATGTCTGTATTTAAAGTTTTTTCGCGACATCGGATAAGCCAGCATGGTTGTAACTAAAACGCTTGTCACAGTACCTACAGCCGTTACAAAAACTGTTATTCCATAGGCCTTCATTATCAATTTGCTCTGATTAATCAGATAAACATATGCATTAAGGCTCCATGCCTTAGGGAAATACGAATATCCATAAGATAGCAATGATTTCTCATCAGTAAAAGATGCAATAACTATCAAAATTATTGGAAGTAGTGTAATAATGGTAAGTAAGCTTAAAAACACCGTGGAGAATATCCTAAATCGTTTTTCGTCTGTCTGTTTAAACATAATTTCCTCCTAAACTAAAACAATGCATTTTCTCTGTCGATTTTTCTTACCACGGCATTGGCTGTAACGACCAAGACAAATCCGACTACCGACTGGTAAAGGGCCGCTGCAGCAGCCATTCCTATGTCTTTAAGTTCCATCAAACCGTGATATACATATGTATCTATGGTTTGTGTCACATCATACAAAGCACCCGAGTTCATCGGTACCTGATAGAAAAGTCCGAAGTCTGAATAAAATATTCTTCCTACTGCCATCAGGGTAAGTATGACTACGGTAGGTTTAAGCATAGGAATAGTAATATATCTTATTTGCTCTATCTTTTTTGCCCCGTCAATTTTAGCCGCCTCAAAAATACTTTTGTCTATACCGGCTATGCTAGCCATGTATATAATGCTGCTGTAGCCGACATTTTTCCACAGATAAACTAATATCAATATAAAAGGCCATGGTTTTGGAGTGGTATACCAGGCTACTTCACTTCCTCCAAAAAGCCTTATAATTGTTTTATTGATAAATCCTGTGTCGGCATTAAGAAATGCATATCCTATAAATCCGATTACTACCCATGAAAGCAGATTGGGCAAAAGCAGTGACGACTGGAATATTTTTACCCTGAACCTTTCACCCAGTTCGCACATCAGTATTGCAACCAAAATTGCACAGACAGTTCCGATTACTATAAAAGCCAAATTATAAAGTATTGTATTTCTTACAATCAATAAAGCATCCTGTCTGAACAGATATTTAAAATTATCAAAACCGTTCCAGTCACTGCCAAAAATGCCTTTTACATAGCTGTAATCCTTAAAGGCCAAAAATACTCCAAACATCGGTATATAATTGTTGATAATGAGATATACAATGCCTGGTAATGCTATTAAAAGTAGGGGACCACTTTTGGTCAGTCCCCTGTTATTTTTACTTACAACTTTCTTCATATCAATCTGTCTCCAATTACTTATTCTTCAGCCATTCGTCAAGTTGCTTCTGTTTTGCTGCAATAATTGCGTCAAGGCCGGCATCCGACAGCTTACTCCTGAATTCAGGAATAACCACTTCGGGATCGACACTGCCGCATAATAAACCGGGCAGATATTGCTGAATTACGTTGCTTACAGCCGTATATTCTGTCTTAACCTCACTGGAATCAAAGGTAAAGCCCATTGCCGGAGATTTCTTTGCCAGCTTGTTCTGTTCTTCTTCCCAAACCAGGGATTCTTTCTTTGTTCCTTT
>CAZIHC010000030.1:0-13560 GCA_964538605.1 uncultured Herbinix sp.
CACTCTCTATTATTTACATATCTAGGTTCTGCGTACATCGCAATTAGCTCCAAATAAGTGGCCGCAAAAAAAATAAAATTATATCATCTGACTAAATATTACAAATACTATTTAAAAAAATCATCGTCCGGTAAAAAATTTTTAAGATTTAGCACAATAATTTTTCAATGTTAAATAAAAATGTTCAAGGCAAAGCGAGTTTGTTTGGTCTGCCAAAATGATATTTGAATTAATTAAATACAACAAATAAGGCGGGATTCAAAGAATCCCACCCCAACTATTGCAAAAGATCCCATAAAAACAAAGGGGACGCATAATTAAACGAAAGGGATATAGATACAACTTAAGGTTATATCTATATCCCCGATAAAATTATGCGTCATCCCCTTTGTCACGAACTTATTATCCCTTTACCGCACCTGCGGTCATACCTGTAATAAAGTGCTTTTGCAGTCCGAAGAATATAATCAGAACAGGCAGGGTAGTCACACATCCTGCTGCCATAAGCAAATCATATCTGTTTTGGTAGTTTCCTACATACAAGCGGATACCGACCGGAATTGTTGCCACATCGGTTGATGTAGTTAATGCCCAGGCAAATAAAAGTTCATCCCAAGCCATGAGGAAAATGTAAATTCCGGTAGCAATAATGCCTACCCTTGCCAAAGGCAAAACCACTCTTACAAAAGCGCCTATCCGGCTGCACCCGTCAATAATTGCGGCTTCTTCAAGTTCCACCGGTATGCTGGCAAAAAATCCTCTTAAGATCCATATACTGAAAGGAATAAAGAATGCCGAATATACAATAATAATTCCCGGATAGGTATTTATAAGCCGGATTCCTAAGGTTTCCTGTATCTTTATAAACATCAGATACAGGGGCAGCAAAAACATAATTCCGGGAACCATCTGTGTTGCCAGTACGGTTGCGCCAAATAAGTTTGAACCCGGGAATTTATAGCGGGCTACCGCATATCCAGCTAAAGTTGCAATAATTAAAGCAACCGCTGTAGTAGATGCACATATTATTACGCTGTTTTTAAAATACTGAAAAAAGTTTATGTTTTGCCACATCTCTATGTAATTTTCGAAATGGGAAGGAACGGTATACTTACCCGTTACTATCTCATTCTGAGTCATTAGGGATGTTGCAACCATCCATAAAATCGGAGCTATTGCAAAAAACACAAAAAGGAAAAGTATTGTATTTGCCAATATATTGTAGATTTTTTTCCGTTTTTTATAATTGATTCCGGTTTTTCTCATTAATTATCTTTCACCACCAAATCATCCTGGAATACTTTATACCATACAGCAACCAGCAGCATGACACACAACATAACAATAACCGTAGCTGCGGCTCCTGTTCCAAATTGCCATATCTGGAAAGAGTTTCTGTTTATATTGGTCATTAACAAATCTCCGTATTTGCCGGGGAAACCTGCACCGTGGCCAAACATCATTGCCACAATATTAAAGGAATATACATAGTTAATGATACCGTTTAGTATCTGGATGGATAAAACCGACCTAAGCATAGGCAAGGTTACATGCCTAAATCTTTGCCAGGCGTTGGCTCCGTCTATTTTGGCGGCTTCATAGTATTCATCCGGAATCTGCTGAAGCCCTGCCAAAAACATTAACATTACAAAAGGAACCTGTCTCCATATGGTAGGGATTATAATAGCGACCAAAACCATTGGTCCTGTAAGCCAGAAAGGCTTTTTGGGCAATATATGTAAAATATCAACCAAGACTCTGTTAATGATTCCGTCGTTTTGCCACATGAACCCCCATAACATACCTACAACAAAGGAAGGGACTACCCAAGGTGTCATAAGAAGGGTTCTAGCAAGGCCTCTTAGTTTGAAATTTCTGTTTAATAAAATAGCAAGAAGGAGAGAAATGCAAATAACAGATACACTACATATAACTCCGAATATTGCCGTATTTCTTAATGCATCCAAAAATCCCGATCTGATAGTACTGGTAGGGTCAAATAAAACAGCTTTATAATTGTCTAAACCTATAAAGGGAGCTTTTAAAAACTGTTTTAAAGTGAATTGGTTTAATTTTAAAAATGACATTAATATACCCGATACTATAGGTACAAGATGTATAAAAATCATTCCGATTATTGCCGGTGTTATTAACAGGTAAGCAAGCTTATTCTTTTTTATTTTAGTAAACAGCCCCTCTTTTTTTATTAGTTCGGGTTTATAATTTTTCCTTCTTTTTCTGTGCTGCATACATACACCTCTTATAAATAATCCGCTGCAATAAATATAATCATTGCAGCGGTTATTCTAATTTAAACAATTCAAACTTATTATTGCTGACTGTAAATAACCGTACACTCGCTTGCCGTCTGATCCAGGAATTCTTTTGTTCTGTTCGGATCATATTCACCATATACGCCCATGATATTATCCCAAACATTACTGAGACCTTTTTGCAGAACTGTCTCTGAAGGACCCCATCCTGCAACTGACGGATAAGCCTTACCGTACTGGAGCTGCTCTTTAAATGCTACTCTTAACGGTTCTTCTGTTACAAACTCTGTTTCATAAGCCGCCTTAACAGTCGGAAGATTTCCGCAGTATCTCTGATATGTAATCTGTGCATCGGGTGTCATCAAATATTCCAAAATCCGATATGCGGCTTCTTTATTCTTTGATGTTTTAAATACACATAAATCGCTGCCGCCGAAGAATACATATCTACCTTTAGGACCGGCAGGGAAAGGTGCTGTTCCGATCTTTTCTGCTACTTCAGGAACTTCTCTTCTTAAAGTATTGATGTGATAAGCACCTGAGAAAATTATTGCAGCATCACCGGAGTTAAAGATTGCTTCAACTTCTGCAGAATTCTTCTCCAGGTGAGGCATACTAAGAAGCCCTTTAATAGCCAACTCAGAGTAGAATTTTACACCTTCAAAAGCTTCATGAGAGTTTATAATACTGGTCTTTAAATCATCAGCTATAAAGTCACCGCCTGCGCCCCAAATCCAAGGTGCATAGTTATGTATAACGTTCCAGTCATTCTTACCGGGCATTATAAGCGGAGCAATTTCCTTACCGTCTACAACAAGGCCTTTTAATTTTTCAAGAGCCTGTACTAAAGAATCCCAGGTTTCAAAATCGGTTTCGGGATTAACTCCAGCCATTTCACAGTAGTCTTTTCTGTAGAATAATGCTCTGGTATCAATAAACCAAGGTGCTGCGTATCTTTCTTCACCCATGCCTAAAATCTGGGTTGTGGGAAGTGTAGCTTCAACAAATGCTTCTTCTCCACCGAAACGATCATAAATACCTGTTAAATCTTCCAGGGCTCCCATGGCTGCTACGGCTGCCACTTGAGTGGTTCCCAATTGTGTAATATCAGGTCCTTCTCCACTGGTTGCTGCTGTTGTTATTTTTGTCCATGCAGAACCCCAGTCAAGAACCGTAATCTCAACCTGGATATCAGGATTTTCGGCTAAGAACGGTTCTAATGTTGCTCTCAAATCTTCTTCCGGTGCGCCGCTGTTAGGCATAATCCACATGGTAACAGTTGTTACTTCGCCACCGGCCTGCTTATCTGAGTCATTGCTTTTTTTCTCATTATCTTGTTTGTTTTCGTTTTGTGTAGTTTCATTTTTTACATCGCTTTGCCCCACGTCTGTAGTCTCCTCTTTTTTGGAGCAAGCAGCAAAAGTACCTAATACCAAAACAGATATCAGGACAAATGCCAATAATTTTTTCATAATCAATCCCCCTTATTTTTGATGAATTAATTATAAAATAAATGCAAATTTCCTATAACCACGTAAAATTACGATTTAGGGGGATAATATTCCTATATGTAAATTAATATTTTATCAGTACATCCTAAGTATAATTCTTGTGTAGCAATTGGGTTCTGACTGAATTTCCATTAAATCCTTTATTTCTTTAGTATCATATAAAAGTGCCAGCCTGTTAAGTACAGACCTAAGGCCAAATCCTGATTTGGCTTCCAATTGCTCACCTTTCATAACCCTGTCTATGGTATCTTTGCTCATTCCCACTCCGTCATCTTCGACTATAATTTCTGCATATTCTTCTCTTTTCCTTGCTGTAATTGATATTTTTATGGGTTGTCCCATTTCTTTAATTCCATATTTAATACTGTTTTCTACAAGTGTCTGCAGGGTCATTTTAGGTATTTGCAAGTTTAAAAGCCCATCATCGATATCACATTTAAATTTCAAAATATTGGGATTTCTGATTAATACAATTTTTATATAATCCCGAACAATATTAAGCTCATTTTCCAATGAAATAATATCATTTCCCCTGTTTAAGCAGGCCCGGTAATAACTGGCCAATGTTTGTATAAGCTGATTTGCGGATTCTTTTTCTTCCACACTTATCAATATGCTTGCGGCATTAAGAGTATTGTATAAAAAATGGGGCTTAATCTGATGATTTATTACTGACAGTTCCAACTGCCTTTGCATTTTTTCCTTGTTTTTTACATCTTCAAGTAATCCTCTGATCTGCGTCATCATTTCATTAAGGGCATTGGATATATCGTCCGCCTCCGTATAATATTTTTCATTGGGGAATTGAATGTCCAGATTACCCTTAACGGCTATTTCTTTAGCCCTCAATGCTATTTCTTCAAGAGGGCCGATCACTCTTTTGTTAAGAACAAGGGAAGCAATAATCGTAAATTCAATAATTATAATAAGCATAAATATGATGGCAAACTCAATATTGGGACTGAATATTGACTGTCTGGATATGGCCGCTATAACTCCTTGTATATTTTCCATTTCCTTTATCCTGAACTTGTCCGGCAGCCTGTTGTCTTTATCGTTTATAACTTTTATAACATTTTCAACTGTTTCATCTGCAATGTCCTGAGGAAAAGTTATAATCTCACCGGAAGCGCTTTGGATATAGATTTCAGTATCCTTTTGCATATATTGGTTTATGTCAGGTATCAACTGATTAATGTCTATAAAGGTAATCAAATACCCCAGATGCTCCATACTGGTCTTGGATTTAATGTTTACCACAAAATAAAAAGAATTTTCATCGCTTATTCCATTGTCTGTCCCTATCTCCCAGTATGAACCGCCTCTTTTTACTATGTTGCCTTTTAAATTTAAGGCTTCCGCCATTTTCGATTGATCGACATTATAAACGGGGTATTTATATTCAGACACCACAGAATCTTCTAAGACAATATGAATTGAAGATATATCATCCTGCTCGGCCATCCGTTTCATCAGATATCCGCCAAGGAGATTGTTCCTTATGTCTTCTTTCCTTGTGAATATTTCATGAAATTCATCGTCAATAATAAGCTCATCACAAAATTTTTTAATATCCTCTAACCTGGTGTTTATTATGTATGTTATTATTCTTAGAATCTGTTCGCTGTTTTGGGCTCTTCTGAATCTAAGTTCTTTTCCAGTAATACCGATAAATAAAAATATGCCAAGTATAAAAGATATTATCATGACACGAATATAACTTCCTATCAATACATTGGTGATAGTGGCGTTATTATATTTTCGCTTGAATATCTTATTCAACCATTTCATAATACTCACACTCGGATTTTTTATATTCGTATGGCGTCATATTGCAATATTTCCTGAATAATTTTGCAAAATATGCAGTATCGGAGTACCCCAGGAAATTACTGACCTCATAAATTCTCATATCTTTTTCTTTAAGCAGGTATTTTGCCCGTTCCATTTTCATCCGTGTAACATAGTTCAAAAAATTCTCCCCTGTTTCCTGCTTAAATAAACTGCATAGATAGTTCTTGCTTATTCCTAAAGCATCACTTACTTCCGCCAGTCCTATTTTTTCGTCTATATGCTCAATTACATAGTTGCAGGCAAGCCTTATTATATTATTTTCATATATTAGATAGTTTTTTTCCAAAAGCTTAAATATTCTAGTGATTTCCTGTCTAAACTCAAGGAGTATGTCTTCTTTTGTGATATACCTCTCCTTCTTTAAATTAAAGTAGACATCCAGCTTTTCTATCTTGTTTAAATTGCTGAATTTTTTATTTACTTTATCTATAATACTTTCAAGTATATAAAAAAAGCGATAACATGTTCCGCTGATATCTTTCTCCCCATATTCTTTTTCTTCTTCAATAATTTCTTCCATAATCCGGAATGCCGTATCATCAGTTTTTATAACAGCTTCTATCAGCTTTCTGTCCAATTCGCTGTCAAAATCCCTGTTTACGGTAATTGTAAGCTTCTCTCTGATTTGCTCAAGCATTTCACATATTTGGCTTTCTATAATCGGCTTTATGATATACCCCATTACCCCGTAATCTATGGCCGTTTTTGCATATTCGAACTCTTCATATGCGGTTAAAATAACTATAAGGGGCTTATTTTTCTTTTCATTTACTTTTTTTATAAATTCAATGCCGTTCATGATAGGCATTTCAATATCGGTAATAGTCAAATCTATTTTAATATTCTCAAGTTGATTTAATGCTTCGATGCCGTTTTGTGCTTCACAAACCACCTTAAAACCGTATTTCTCCCAGGGTATCAATTTTTTTAGGCCCATTCTGACTATAGGTTCATCATCTACTATCTGTACGTTAAACATAAACCCCCTCCTCCTATAATAGAACCTTCTCTGATTATTAGCGTACTAAATTCCTGCAACAAATACAAGCCATAGATAAGCAAAGTAAAGGAGTTATCTATGGCTGTTTTTAACTAGAAGAAAATCATATTAACTTGATGATGTTTTTTGTCATTTGCCAGACAGATGATATTATCCTTCAGGATTTCATTATCCAAAGAAATACTGTACTTAAAGTCTTTAGCCCTGTATAATCCTTTGGGTTTCTTTACGGTAATCGTGTAAAAACTGTCAAGATAACGCAAGGTATATTCAATATGCTCCTCGTTTTTTGACAGCAACGGGTTAAGGATTAGTTTGTCCCCCTGATATTTAATTCCCAGCATTTCAAACAGTGTAAGCGCCAGCCATGTGGATGTACCGCTTAAGGTTGGCCCCACGTGTTCACCGGTGTTGCTGTTGATATACTGGGTACACCATCTGGGGTTGCCGCAATTCAAATACGGATTTTTAAAGGTATTGTACGGCAGAACCTTTTCAACCATCCAATAAGCAAGATCACTAAGTTTTTCCGCAAGATTGCGGCATTTTACTTCCTTGGCAGCCTTAATCATGGCAGCCGCAGCCATCATTGTGGCATGTTTAAATATCCCTCCGTTTTCCCGGTCTCCCGGGAAATACTCTCCTGTTGCCGTAACTTTAGAAACCTTTGATAAATCGGTAGGGCTCATTAAAGCAAATCCGTTTTCCTTTTTCAAATATTTTTCAATTCTGTCCACCATTACTTCGATTTGATCTTCAGTAGCTTCATCGGATAAGACAGACCAACTGAATGAATTCAAAAAATAGGTTCCGTCTATATCCGGATCACTGGAAAAACCGTCTTTTCCTGCACCCAGATATGTTATATCGTCCCCGAAACGGTTAAACAATACCCGGGCAAAAAAGTCCCCTTTCCATGCATGGGTCTGAAGTGAATTACTTAAATTTTCTGTCAGCTTTATTAACTCATCTTCAAACTCATAATCGGAAAGCATATTGGCCAGGTCTCTCATATGCAACAAAGCCAGTTTTAAAAGAAAACCGTTCATGACACTTTCCGAATATTTTTCAATAGGTCCTGTAAGTTTTTCCTTATCCCTGCCGGTCAAATAATCAGGATCAACCTTTAAGCAATCGTTCCAGTCGGCAAAGTCAATCAAAGGAAGGCCATGCATGCCTGTTGATACCCTTGCCGAATAATTAATAATAGCTTTAAGTGTATCGTATACACTTCGCTTTTTACCGCCCGATTCAGGTATATTATATTTTTCTTTCAAAAAGTCGATATCCCCGGTATACTCAACATATCTGTATACCGCCTGCACCAGCCACAATCCGTCATCCGACCATCTACCTGCTTCTTTTCCGACCCAGAAAAAATTGTGATAACAGTAGCCCGGTTCTAATACTTTTTCAATCCATTGTGCCAAAAGCTCCTTGACAAAAGTATGCTGACCCATGGAGAAGAAATAGTACATCGAAGCATATATATCCTGAATTTCTCTAAAACCTGTTTCCCTGTATCCTTTTTGAGTCAGATCAAAGGACCTTGAAACAAAGGTCTGGTACAAAACTTGAAAAGGCAGGTTATTATTTATGTACTCATCAAAATATTCCTTATCTGAACGGACTGTCAGGTATGACTTGTACTTTAAATACCATGAAAGCTGGTCTTCAAAAACCATATCCAATGCTTCTTTAGTTTGAAACTTACTATGAAGGGAATGTATTTCAGAGAAAACTTTTTCATCGGGGACTACATTGTCAAGCGATGAGATAAGCCCAACGTACTGGTCCGCTATTACTTCTTCCCCAGTATCCAATGAAAATACTTTTCCAAGGGCTACAAATGCCGGTCCCTTGGTACTAAGTTTATTGGACAATTTGGTTAATCCCTGAGGATAGTTTAGATTTCCGTTTCCTATAAAATCACCGTAATGTGTTCCGATTTCCTCGGTAAAATACTTTTTATCTTTTTGATAAAACATTCCCGTCATAAACCTGATGTCTTTTCGGCAAAATTCAGGATAATAATGGGGTACGTAAGCAAGAAGATTACCGCTTTCGTCACGAATCATTCCGGCCTCCATTATAATTGCCGAATACACCACATCTTCCATGAATGCCTCGGGTTTAGGCGAACCCAGCATACCGGTCATAACAATTTTTATATTTCTTTTACTTTTGCTTTTATTGGTTATGGTAATACGCTGTACTTCCGTTGCTATAGGCAGGCCTTCATACTGAGGCAGTATAAAAATTCTTCTTTTTATATGCAAACCGCATTCCGTAATATATTCGATTTCCGTATAATTGCTTGAATGCCTGCAAGTTGCAGATTTAATATTTTCATCTGCAGCATTGGCGGAATAAAATATTTGCCTGCCGTTTTCTATCAGATAGAATTGGCGGTTGGCAGGAAAGCCGTTCTCCTCAGGCAGCATGTCCCATCTGGTAGCCAAAACCTGAGTGGCAGCATGAGCTCTGAAACTTCCACCCCCAAAACGGTCAACTACGGATTTTGGGGTAGTCTGCAAAGGATGGGAAAATCCTATCCTGTTTCCCAATAACATATTGGTAGAAAAATGAGGGCCGGGCGACGGACTTTTAAGGTCAATAATATGATCTCCGTTATCGTTAAGGTATCCTGCCCATGCGGTATAGTTTTTAAGTGTTTTAAGAATTTGACTCTGTATTTCTTTATTAATTATTTCCGTAGAGATGTTTCCGTCCGAATAAACATAATATATTATCTGTTCTGTATCCCAATCTATTTTAAATAAGTGTGATTTGTCCAATGACAGCCGGTTAAGGAATTCCCCTACAACTTCATTTTTATATAATTCTTTTAATGCCGGTACCTGATATTTAAAACTTCCTATAATTAATAAATGCTGATATTTTATATCAATAAACTGACAGTCATAATACTCTTTATCGTTTAACAAATTACCGAAATAACGGTCAGCAAGTATTTTTGAACTTTTTAAAACATCCCTGGCATATAATTTATTCATAATATTATCACCGATTTTTTTAAGTTTTTAATATTTAAATTGTAGCTAATATATAAAACTAAATTAACCGGACAAAATTCCGATTTAGTATGAAAATATTACTATTAATTTTCAGGCAGGTAAGCTATTCATTAAAATTTTACCTGTATGCAGTTAATTGCTTTTAAGTCCATATACCTTAACTTATATATAGTAATAGTGGCGTATAACAAAAATCACAATCTACTTAAGAAGGCGTATGAGAATTCATTATCGGTGATATCATCATGAATGGGTGATAAATTTGTCGCTGTAATCCGGGCTACGGATAAACAACAATAACATACAGGATATTTTAATAAAAAAATAATATCAGCGTTTATTATCGAAACAAAACTTTTTTCAGAGGTCTCAAATTATTTTGGTTTCAATTACCAAGTAGTTTATAGCATAAATTTTTCTATAACCTGAGCCACTCCATCTTCCTCATTGGTGAGAGTTATAAAATCTGCTGCTGCTTTAACATCGTCTGTTGCATTGCCCATGGCGACACCAAGACCGGCATATTTTATCATATCAATGTCATTTCCTGCATCGCCAACGCAGATAACTTCCTCCGGTTTTATTCCCAATTCTTTGGCCACAATCGATACACCTATGCCTTTATTGGCTTTCTTATTCAGAAATTCCAGGAATATCGGCGCGCTTCTTTGTACCGAATACTTTTGCTTAACCCAATCCGGTAATTGAACTATGACAGAATCCAATTTTTCCGGTTCATCTACAAACATTACTTTAACTATCTTAGTAGAAGCATCGATTTCGTCAACCGGTCCCTCAACTACAGGTATCTGATTAATGCTTGATTCAACTTCCGTATACGGATTAAATTTGGGTGTAAGCACCCGGTTTACCGTCAGAGCATGTATATTTACATCCAATTTCCGGCTTAATTCATACAGCTCTTTATAAGACTCAAGAGATACAGGCATGTCGTATATGATTTTTTCACCCACGGTACTCTGAACCATGGCCCCGTTATATATAACAACATAATTATTTTCATCAAATAAATCCAGAGTTTCTATAAAAGGTAAAATCCCTTTCATTGGTCTTCCTGTGGCAATAACAATCTTTTTACCCATTTCCTTTAACTTTTTAACATCTTCCCTGCATCTTTCGGAAATTTTCTTATCCTCATTTAGTAAAGTTCCGTCCAGATCCACCGCAATTAATTTATACATATTCTGCTCCTTTATTATATGTAAGAATTTGCTCATTAGAGAAATTATCATACCATATGGTGTCAGGTACTGTAAATATTTTGTGAACATTTTTGTTTACAATTTATTAACAGTGTCAGGTACCAATAGACATCGCCATTTAAGAATGTTATAATTGAAGCAAATATAACAGGCCACATAAAGATGGCCTTTTTTTATGTTTACATAAATTCCACATATCGGATTAGAATGGTTATTACTGTAAAACAGAAGCATAAAGTAACAAACAGGAGGCAAATATGAAAAAAATACTCTTATGGATACTTATAGTGACAATGTTTATAATTACCGGATGTTCTTATATAGAGCATACTCAAGGTGCAGGTTCAGATAAAGAATCAATAGAAAATGATATTAACAATATTAATAATTCCGGCGACAGAGAAATTTCCGCCGAAGGCTTAGACGACGATGACAAGGCTAAAAAATCTGATGTTTCTGATAATCAGCAAAATCCAAACAGTGAAAATTCAGAATCCGATACTTCATCAGATGCTAATGCTGCTATTTCTTCACAGACCGGACAGTCTGATAAAGCAGACAATAAAAAAACTAACTCATCTTTAATAAAAGTTCATTTTATCGATGTAGGCCAGGGAGATTCTATATTGATTGAATCCGGCAACAAATATATGCTTATTGATGCCGGAGAAAGGAACAAGGGAAGTATCGTAATTGATTATTTAGAAACCATTGGGGTAAAAAAATTGGACTATATCGTTGCCACCCATCCTCACAGTGACCACATCGGAGGTCTTGCCGATGTTATAAATCATTTTAACATAGGCAAAATTATCATGCCCAATGCGGTACACACTTCCAAAACTTATGAAAATTTACTGGACACAATTTCAGAAAAAGGCTTAAAGATAACTAAAGCAATCCCAGGAAACGAATATAATATCGGAGATGCTTCATTTATTATATTGGCTCCTAACGGCACAGACTATGATAATCTTAACAATTACAGCGTAGTAATTAAGCTGATAAACGGCAATAACTCATTTATTTTTGCCGGTGACGCAGAAGTACAATCGGAAAATGAAATGCTTAAAAACGGTCTTAATATTAATGCTGATGTTTTAAAATTAGGCCATCACGGTTCATCTACCAGCAGCAGCGCCAAATTCCTGGATGCCGTAACTCCGGATATGGCTATTATAAGTGTGGGGGAAGGCAACCAATATGGTCATCCCGATGCAGAGACCTTAAAATCCATAAAAGACAGAGAAATCAAGTTGTTCAGAACCGATAAACAAGGTACAATTATTTTGGAATCTGACGGAATTAAAATTACAGCCAACAAAGATCCGTATAATATAAATGATGCTGATATTAATACCACAAAAAGCGATAAATCAACATATAATTCAAATTCTTCATCCACTGATAAAACTAAAGCAGATACAGTCAAAACTTCCACAAACAAGACTGAAACAAGCAAAAGCCAAAGTAACAATACGGGTAAATCAAGCACAAGCAAAACTGATACAAATAAATCGGATTCATCAAATAAAAACACAGAATCTGCTAAAAATATTATAGTTCACATAACAAATACCGGTTCAAAATATCACAGGGCAGGATGCAGACATCTAAGTAAAAGCGATATAGAGGTTACTTTGGAAGAAGCATTGAATAAAGGGCTAACCCCATGTAAAACCTGCAATAATCCGACCATGTAATTTATTTATTTTATGATTATGTTTTATATAATTTTACATAAACCTGATAAAGAAAAGGGGTATCATATGAATAAATATATTGTTGACAGGTTTGAAGGATGCTACGCCGTATGCGAGAAAGAGGATAAATCTTTCATTAATATTAAAAAAGATATACTTCCTCCCGATACCAAAGAGGGGGATATACTTATCGAAAACAACGGTGATTTTTATATAGATACTGAAGCCACCGAAGCCAGGAAACAACTTATCAGAAAAAAATTGGACAGTTTATTTGAATAAAAAACATTATGTACCTGACACTGTAAATAAATTGTAAACAAATGTGTTTACAATTTGTTAACAGTGTCAGGTACCATTAATTATCCCACCTTGCTCTGCTGCCTTTTTCATCTTTTGTCACCACAAGTTTTGTATCAATCTGAGCTTTTAATTCGGTCACATGGGATATAATACCCACCAGTCTTTTTCCTCCGGACAAATCATTTAAGATTTTAATGGCTTGCATCCTAGCCTCGTCACTTAGCGAGCCGAATCCTTCATCGATAAACATAGTATCAATATGGATTCTTCCTGCAGTATACTGAATAATATCTGACATTCCAAGAGCCATTGCCAGAGCTGCCATAAAAGACTCTCCTCCGGATAAAGTCTTTACGTCACGAACCTGATTATTTACCAGGCTGTATACGTCAAGGTCCAGACCTACTTCCCCCTGGCCGGATAGGTCTTCCATATCCCTGCATTTTAGAAGGAATTGGCCGCCTGTCATATTATATAATCGCTTATTTGCTTCCCTTAGTATCATTTCAAAATACCTTCTTTGGATATAAGTCTGGAAATTTATATGCCGCCTGCTTATTTTACCGTTTGCCGTATCGGAGAGCCTGCTTATAATTCCGTAAGTTTCTTTGGCTTTTTCTCTGTCTTTAATAAGTCTTTTAAGCCTTTCAAAAAT
>CAZIHC010000031.1:0-13368 GCA_964538605.1 uncultured Herbinix sp.
AGGAAGATTTTATAGGAAAGAGGGGGATTATAGAAAGAGGGGAACCCAAGAATATTAGGGTGGGACTAAAAATAACCGGCAGGGGTATTGCCAGGGAGAACTGCCCTGTATACTTCGGGGATAAGCTAATAGGAAGAACTACATCAGGAACCCACTCTCCCTTCTTAGGATATCCTATAGCTATGGCTATAATTGACAATGAGTATGCCGAAACAGGAACCGAGCTGTCGGTAGATGTAAGAGGGAAAAAAATATCGGCAGAAATAGTACCGCTCCCTTTTTATAAAAGGAAGTAAACTTTAGGATAGCTTTGCTATAAAAAGCAGGCTGTAAAATACTGATATGAAAATGCAATCAAAATTGAATTATTATTATAACAGGAAACAGAGATTAATTAACAGGAATATATAAGTTTAACATATACTATGTAAGTAGAAAAAAACGAGTAATTATTATTTAAGGAGGACTATTATGAGTAAAGAAATTTTCTATACGGAAACCCACGAATGGATTCAGTTTTTGGATGAAACAACAGCCAGAATCGGCATTTCAGACTATGCACAAAGCGAACTTGGAGATCTGGTATTTGTCAATCTTCCCGAAGAAGGAGACAGTGTTGAAGCGGGAGAACCTTTTGCTGAGGTAGAATCCGTAAAGGCTGTTTCAAATGTTTACAGTCCGGTAACCGGTACCGTAAAAGCCATAAATGAAGCACTCCTTGACCAGCCCGAACTTATTAATTCAGATGCTATGGATGCATGGTTTATAGAAGTTGAGAATATCAGCGATAAAGTAAAACTCCTTACGGAAGACGAATACAACAGCTTAATCGAAGAGTAATATGTTTTTTTGAATTTTAAATAATAAATGCACTGACGGCAAACTTAACTTAACCGCTTACCATTTAATAGCCAGAATTTTAGTCGCTTGTGCATAGAAAACTATTAAAATGCCTTTACTTGGAGGGAAACATATGGGTACCTATGTTCCGAACACAAAAGATGAACAGCACAAGATGCTTAAGGCAATAGGCCTTAATACCATGGAAGAGTTATTTGACGTTATACCTAAAGAGGTAAGATTAAAAGCCACTTTGGACATCCCGGGCGGATTGTCTGAGATGGAAGTGGCCCGAAAGATGAAAAACTTAGCCGGCAAAAATAAAGTTTTTCAGACTGTCTTCAGAGGCTGCGGGGCTTACCGCCATTATATACCGGCTATTGTAAAACATGTAACTTCTAAAGAAGAATTTATTACGGCATATACTCCTTATCAGGCGGAAATAAGCCAGGGAGTTCTTCAGTCAATATTCGAATATCAGACTATGATATGTGAACTGACCGGTATGGACGTTTCCAATGCCTCGGTATATGACGGCGCAACCGCAGCGGCAGAGGCTGTTATTATGAGCAAGGATAAAAACAGAAAAAAAGCCCTTGTTTCGGCAACGGTAAATCCCATGGTTATTGAAGCAATAGCAACATATCTTGACGGAACAGATATGGAGCTTGAGATAATTCCTGCAAAAGAGGGGTTTACCGATTTAGATGTTTTAAAGGAAAAGTTAAGTGACGATACGGCCTGTGTCCTGATTCAGCAGCCCAATTTTTACGGACTTTTGGAGGATGGGGATGCCGTCGGTAAGCTGCTTTCAGGCACTGATATAAAATATATAATGAGCTGTAACCCTATATCATTGGGAGTTTTAAAAACCCCTGCCGAATATGGGGCCGATATTGCGGTGGGAGAAGGACAGCCCCTGGGAATAAGCCTCTCTTTTGGCGGACCATATCTTGGATTTATGGCCACTACCAATAAACTGATGAGAAAACTTCCCGGAAGAATTGTGGGCGAAACCAAGGATTCTCAGGGAAGAAGAGCCTTTGTCCTTACACTGCAGGCAAGGGAGCAGCACATCAGGCGGGAGAAAGCTTCCAGCAATATTTGCTCCAATCAGGCTCTTTGTGCCATGACTGCGGCCGTATATCTGGCTGCAATGGGAAAAGAAGGATTGAAGCGAGCGGCTGTCTTATCCATGTCAAAGGCTCATTATCTGGCAAAACGCCTGTGTGAAATTGACGGATACAATCTGGTATACCGGGGAGAATTTTTTAACGAATTTGTAACTACGGTAAATACCGATGCGGATAAAATATTAAAAGTTCTTGAGGACCATGGAATATTAGGCGGTTATCCTCTAAGCAGCAATCAGATTTTATGGTGTGCCACCGAGGTTAATACAAAAGAAGAAATTGATATGCTGATTGAAATCCTTAAGGAGGTGGCATAAGATGAAGCTTATATTTGAAAAAGGAAAAATAAACCGAGGCCTTAATTTGCTTCCGGAATGTGATGTACCCGTTGTTTCCTTAAAAGAAGAGTACGAGCGTAAAACGGAACTTAACCTGCCCCAGGTTTCCGAAACTGAAATAAGCAGGCATTATACAGAACTGGCAAAGAGGACATACGGTGTAAATAACGGTTTTTATCCTTTAGGTTCCTGCACCATGAAATATAATCCAAAGATAAATGATGAAATGGCTAAGCTTCCTGAATTTACGGAAATTCATCCTTTGCAGCCGCTTCATACCGTACAGGGCTGTCTGGAAGTTTACAAACTTGCGGAAAAATACCTTTGCGAAATAACCGGAATGGATCGCATTGATTTTCAGCCGGCGGCAGGAGCCCACGGAGAATTCACCGGGTTAAAACTTATATGGGCCTATCATAAAGACAGGAATGATACTGCAAGAACTAAAATCATAGTTCCCGATTCGGCTCACGGAACCAATCCCGCCAGTGCGGCCATGGCAGGATTTACGGTAGTCAACGTGCCTTCGACACCCCAAGGTATGGTGGATATAGAGGTTTTAAAAACCGTTGTCGGTGAAGATACGGCAGGTTTTATGCTTACAAATCCCAATACCGTAGGTATATTTGAAGAACATATACTTGAAATCACAAGTATTATCCATGAAGCCGGAGGACTCTGCTATTATGACGGTGCAAATCTTAATGCCATAATGGGCATAACAAGGCCGGGAGATATGGGATTTGACGTAGTTCACTTAAATCTTCACAAGACATTTTCTACACCGCACGGCGGCGGAGGACCCGGAAGCGGTCCCGTAGGATGCAAAGAATTTCTGGCCAAATATCTTCCGTCACCAAAGATAGTTGAAAAAGACGGCCTTCTGGTATTTGACGAAAAGGACGAAAAAAGCATAGGCAGAGTAAAAGAATTTTACGGAAACTTTCTGGTTGTCGTACGGGCTTTAACTTATATGATGACCTTAGGCGGTGACGGACTTAAGGATGCGTCAGAAAATGCCGTATTAAATGCCAATTATTTGATGCATAACCTTAAGGATATCTTTAGCATACCTTTTGGCAAAGGCCGCTGCATGCATGAATTTGTCATATCGTTGGCAGATTTAAAGAAGGATACGTCCGTTTCAGCCCTAGAGTTTGCAAAGACGCTTCTTGATTACGGTATCCATCCGCCGACTATGTATTTTCCGCTGATTGTCCAGGAAGCTCTTATGGTAGAGCCTACGGAAACGGAAACTAAGGAAACTTTGGATGAAGTTATCGAAATATTCAGGGAAGTATATAACAGGGCGCATCAAAATCCGGATGAGTTACACAACAGTCCGGTAAAAACACCTATAGGCCGTCCGGACGAAGTCGCTGCAGCAAGAAATCCGGTTGTACGGCATACATTTTCTTAATTAAGTAATAAGCTGCTTCAAGTTATAATTTTGCGCTTGGAGCGGCTTTTCTTATCAATTCGGTATGTGTCTTTGTTTTATAAATAAATGTTAAGTATATATTTGTGTATTATACATGTACTTTATACAATCGGGTTTTTATGTTATTTAAAGTAATAACTAAAGCAAAAGAAACTTATCATAAGTGGTTTAAGTTAAGGAAGCTTTGCGTTTCTTTTTATTGAATTAATTTCAAATTACATTGTTGTCATATAGTGTTTTTACAAAATGAAAAAGAAAGAGGGGATAGTTATTAATCAACTGAAATATTGCATTACTTATGAAACCGATCCGTATAAGAATCTGGCCCTGGAAGAATATCTTTTACATAATGTATCAGAGGATGAATGCATCCTGTACCTGTGGCAGAACGAAAAAACCGTTGTTATAGGAAGAAACCAAAATCCCTGGAACGAATGCAGGTTTAAGGAATTAAGCGAAGCCGGAGGGAAAATGGTACGGCGCTTATCCGGCGGCGGGGCTGTGTATCATGACCTTGGTAATCTTAATTTTACATTTCTTTTGACAAAAAATAATTATAATGTTGACAGGCAGCTGAGTGTGATTATTAAGGCAGTTAATAACCTGGGTATACCTGCCGAAAAATCAGGGCGAAACGATATAACCGTAGACGGCAAAAAATTTTCCGGCAATGCCTTTTATACAATGGGGGATAAATGCTATCATCACGGAACCATTTTGGTGGATGTAGATATGTCCTCCTTATCCAAGTATTTAAACGTATCCAAAACAAAGCTTCAGTCAAAAGGGGTGGATTCAGTAAGATCCAGGGTAACTAATCTTAAAGATTATAATCCGGAACTTACTATTGAAAGGCTGAAAGAAGAGCTCATAAAAGCTTTCGGCGAAGTATACGGTTTAGAACCTGTAAGAATGGATATAGCTAACCTGCCGCAGGAAGAGCTTAAAAAGAGAACTGAGAAATTCGCATCCTGGGAATGGAATTTCGGTAGAAAAATAGAATTTAGCGATGTCCTGCAAAAAAGATTTGCATGGGGAGATATATTGCTTCAGATGACTGTTAACGGCGGTATTATAAAAGACTGCGGGGCTTATTCGGATTCCCTTGATACTGAGCTTTTCGAAGAGATACCAAAAGTCTTGATGGAGTGTAAATTTACCTCCGAAGATATGGAAAAAGCTTTAAGAAGCCTGGATGTGGATGATGTTAGGAAACAGATGCTGGAGGATATAATTCTTCTTATAAGGGAAGAAGTATAGTATACGGTAAAAACAGTAAAAATTGCAGAATTAAAAATATTAGAAATAGTAAAAATAGAATAAAAATATTTGCAGGCAAGTTTATAAAATAAATATAAAAGATAATCATTAATTTAACATCTATATCTATATTAGATTAGTACTATAAAAGCAGGTAAAAATCAGATTTATGTAGTAATGTTATAAAAGTCAGATCAAAAAGGCAGATTTGGAAAGGTATTCATATAAACATTATAAGGTTTTAGTGAATTAATATTAAGAATGGCAATATCAGGAGGATATATTCAATGGGTGAGACATATGATTTAATCGTAATCGGCTCAGGTCCGGGTGGTTATGTGGCTGCCATAAAGGCCGCAAAGCTTGGAAAGAAAACCGCCCTTATCGAAAAGAAAGAAGTGGGAGGTACCTGTCTTAACTTGGGATGCATCCCAACAAAGACTTTAATGCACAGCACCCATTTTCTTTTTGAAGCCGAGAAGATGAAGAATGCGGGAATTGCTTTTGAAGGAATAAGCATTGATTATGAAAAGCTTATGACAAGAAAGGACGAGGTAGTGGCAGGTATCCGCAAAGGAATTGAAGGGCTTCTAAAGGCCAACGGAGTGAATGTATACCGGGGAAGTGCAAGCATTATTGATAATAATACGGTTAGTGTTAAAGGACCGGATGAGGAAACGGATTTACAGACGGATAACATCCTTATTGCCACCGGTTCGGTACCTGTAAAGCCTGCTGTTGAAGGGGCGGACCTTAAAAATGTGGTGACCAGCAACGAATTGCTGTCCGGTCAGGTAAAGCCAGAGAAAAAACTGCTTATTATAGGCGGCGGGGTTATAGGCGTGGAAATGGCGACAATTTATAGTGAACTGGGTTGTGAAGTTGAAATCATAGAACTTATGGATAGAATCCTTCCGGGAATGGATAAGGAAATATCCCAAAGCATAGCCATGGGATTAAAGAAAAGGAATGTCAAAATCCACACAGGAGCCAAAGTGGTAAAAATTTCGGAAGGTGGTTCTTACGGACTTGTTTGTGAGTTTATTGAAAAGGAGATTGCGAAAACCTCGGAAGCCCATACTATTTTGATGGCAGCAGGAAGAGTGCCGAATACTGAAGGCTTGTTTGGCGGTGGTATCAAACCGGATATGGACGGAGCTTATATAAAGGTTAACAATAATTTTGAGACAAGCATACCCGGAGTTTATGCCATAGGAGATGTGATTCGGGGCAGGCAGCTGGCCCATGCGGCTTCCGCCCAGGCGGTAGCTGCGGTGGAAATAATCTGCGGCCATAAACCTTCTATAGACCTGGATGTAATTCCTTCCTGTGTTTATACAAGCCCAGAAGTGGCTACGGTGGGCCTTGATGAAGCCGAGGCGGCGGCTTTGGGATACAATGTTAAAATAGGAAAATATCCTATGCTCGGAAACGGAAAAACCCTGCTTTCCATGGGTGAAAGAGGGTTTATCAAACTGGTATGTGATGCAGATTCAGGAAGGATATTGGGAGCCCAGCTTCTCTGTGACAGAGCCACCGACATGGTCGGAGAACTGGCATTGGCCATATCCAAAAAGCTGACCTACAAAGATCTGGCATCAATAATACGGCCCCATCCGACTTATGAAGAAGCCATAACAGAAGCTGCGGAAGATATAGAGGGTATGGCAATTCATCTTATGCCAAGAAAATAAATAATTTGCATTAAAAACTACATATGATAATCTCATAAGTACCTGCATAAAGTTTATATACAGATAAGTAATTATATGCAAATAAGTATAGACAAAGTAACAATATAAATAATTGGGTTTGGTATCGAATTTATCTGGTATCAGGACAGATTTTTATAATAATATACCGCTATCTGGGTACGGTCCCTTAAGCCGAGCTTATCAAGAATATTGCTGATATTGTTACGGACTGTGCCTTCACTTAAATATAAGGCTTCTGATATCTCTTTATTTGATAAGCCGTCTGCTATTTTTTTAATTATTTCAAACTCCCTTTCGGTAATGCCCAGATGGCTTAAAGAATTGATTTTTTCGGTTTTGGTCATTAAATTCGGAAGTTTTGTTATAATCTCATTCCCGTATACATTCTGTCCCATATAAACCGCTTTGATAGAGGGAATGATGCTTTCATAGTTTTGTTTCAGCATATAGCCCTTGGCCCCTATGCTAAGGGCTTTTATTATGTAATCGTCATCAAGAAAAGTGGTCAGATACAGTATTTTTGCGTCGGGATACTCATTTAAGATTGCTTCACCGGCTTCCAGGCCGCTCATATTTTCCATCCTGATATCCATCAAAAGTATGTCCGGTTTCAGGCGTTTATACATATCAACGGCTTCGGCTCCGCTGTAGCCTGTCCCTACTACTTCTATGTCACTGTCTTCTGTCTGTGTGTATAAATCGACCGATTCGTCATACATGTTGTGGATACTTTTTCTTATATCATCCATACCTGATGACAGGGTGTTTTTAAGTTCAATAAGCCCGCTACTTACAACTTCGTCTTTGGTAATTGTAATCAAAGCCCCTACCTGAAGTATGGCTCTTGACAACATATGCCCTATGCTGTCATGCAGCTCTTTCGAAATCCTGTTGCGTTCATTTAAAGTAGCCAGGCTTATTTCGTAATCCTGGTTTTTTAGAATGCTGCGGTTCTTTTCCTCAAGAAGTCGCTGGTATGATGTAGATGTGTCACGAAGCTCATTGTATTCGGTTTGCAGTGTGTAAAGTTTAACCGTTTTTATTTTCAGCAGTATGGCGGTAAACATAAGAAGCATCGTAAAAAGAAATACAGGAAGGGTATATTCTTTTGCGTTTATAAGAAATAAAGCCGGAAGCATAAGAGCAAAGGGCTGATATTTATCCTTGATTAAATCATAAAGGAGCAGGGGCAGATATATTACATATATGGGAATAAACAGGCTCAATGCGGCATAAGCAATACATCCTAATAAAGCAACCTTCTGATTTTCAAAATAGTAAATAAGACAGCTTAACAAAACCGCGATTATGAACGGGATTACAGAAAGTTAACTGTAGTCGTTAAGCAGATATATTACCAACAATTCTGTCACTTAGTTTGGCCTTTATAAGCGGTATTTTTGTACCTCAGGATTATCTGGTTGAAACGGTTAAAAGAATCGGAAGCTTTACCCCGGCATTCTGGTATGTCAGGGCCAATAACACGATATATGAACTGGCGGAAATCAGTGTGGATAATATTTCGCCTGTTTTGCAGTGCATGGGCATTCAGATCGGATTTGCGGCAGTATTTTTGTCAATTATATTGGTTGTTGCAAAAAGAAAGACGGCTGCTTAGTTACAATTCCCTGTTTCGGAACAGTTGTTCGGAAAATTATTGACTAATATTGTATGATTTGCTATAATAAATCAGAACAAACGTTTGGAATGACGGAGGATTATTATGGTTATACAGGAAGGTATGTCGATCCAAAGGAAATTAGAGATTTTATCTATGGCTGCCAGATACGATGTAGCCTGCACTTCCAGCGGTGTAGACCGGAAAGGAAATAAGACCGGCATCGGCAACAGCCTGGCATGCGGGATCTGTCATACCTTTTCTGCTGACGGAAGATGCATATCTCTTCTTAAGATACTTTTTACCAATGAATGTATCTTTGACTGCAAATATTGTATAAACCGCTCTTCCAATGATATTGTCAGGGCATCTTTTACTCCCAGGGAAGTCTGTGAACTTACCATGGAGTTTTACAGAAGAAACTATATAGAAGGTTTATTTTTAAGCTCCGGTATAAAGATCAGTCCCAATCATACCATGGAGCAGATATATGAAACCCTCAGGATGTTAAGGGATGAGTACGATTTTAACGGGTATATCCATTGCAAGATAATTCCCGGAACAGATCCCGTTTTGATTGAAGCTATCGGATGGTATGCGGACAGGCTTAGCTGCAATTTGGAATTGCCTACAGCTGAAAGCCTGAAAAAACTGGCTCCGCACAAGAACAGAAAAAACATCCTTAAGCCTATGAGGCAAATCCAGTTAAGGCGGGACAGACATAATGAGTATCTGGGTATTGATGATACGGGGAGAAATCTGAATTTGCTTACGGACGGTAAAAATAATATTGTTGGTATAGGTAAACCGGATAACGGTTATTCTTCTGATATCATTATTCCCAATGGCAATACCCTGCCTGCTAAAAAAAGGTTTGCTCCGGCAGGACAAAGTACCCAGCTTATAATCGGTGCTACAGAAGAAAGCGATTATCAGATAATGACCGTATCCGAAGCCTTATATAAGAATTTCGGGTTAAAGAGGGTATTTTATTCGGCCTTTGTAAATGTAAATCAGGATGAGAGTCTTCCTTCCACTATAGACGGGCCGCCTTTGCTTAGGGAACACCGGTTATATCAGGCAGATTGGCTGCTTCGTTTTTACGGTTTTAAGACCGATGAGCTTTTGGATAATAACAGGCCTAATTTTAACCTGCTTCTTGATCCTAAATGTGACTGGGCCTTAAGACATCTTGAACTGTTTCCCGTGGAGGTTAATAAGGCGGATTATCAGACCCTCCTTAGGGTTCCGGGGATAGGTGTCAATTCGGCCCGAAGGATAATTGCCGCCAGAAAGCATGCGGTATTGGATTTTAATGACTTAAAAAAAATGGGAATTGTGCTGAAACGGGCAATATATTTTATTACCTGTAACGGCAGGATGATGTATCCGATTAAAGTTGACGAGGACTTTATTACAAGACAGCTGCTTTCTTTAAATGATCGCATGCCCTTTGGCATTGATAAAGATATAACTTACAGGCAGCTTTCCCTGTTTGATGATGTAAATTTTCAGCCTGATTTAAGAGTTCAAATAAATATATTATCCCAGGCATAAAAGTTTATTCGTGAGGTATGCTATGAATACGAAAAAAATCTTTCAGTGTGATAACAGCATAGACGGTATCTTCACCGCAGTTTACGAGGCTTGGAGTTCGGGATACGGCCATGACAATGTGATGATAGAAGAGTTATGTGAAAAAAATGACTATTCGAATATGCAATTATTTTCGGAATATGTTACGGTTAAGACAGATCTTAATAAGGCTTTAAAAGTATCCCGGTCCATAAAACAGAAAATTTCCGAAGAAGCTTTTGAAATAGTTTGCAGGGTTGCTTTATCGGATTACAGGCAAAAGGGCGATTTGATCTACAGATTTTTGATTTTGGGATTTCATTTAGGCAGGGATGTGGTGAATCACTTAAGCAATGATGTGGTTAACCAAATGCTTAAAATAAACCGTAATGTAGGCAATGAGGTCCATCATTTTCTGGGTTTTTTAAGGTTTTCTCAACTGGATAACAATGTACTGGTATCTGTAATCCATCCAAAAAACAATATACTCTCGTTATTGGCCCCCCATTTTGCAGACAGGCTTCCGCAGGAGAAATTTATTATTTTTGACGGTGGACGCAATCTATGTGTGCTTCATGTACCGGGAAGGCCCTGGATAATTTCTGATATACCGGAAACAGGTTCGGATATAGTTAAAGAATTGGAAAATAATGATATTTATAAAGAATTATGGAAAACTTTTTTTGAAAATATAGCAATAAAGGAAAGAACCAATCTGAAACTTCAAAGGAATAATTTACCCTTAAGATACAGAAACGACATGACTGAATTTCAGTCATAAGTTTAATAATTCCATCTGTTAAATATAATGACTAAAGCAGAACTGCATAAATGATTAATATTCGTGGGATACTAAGCTAGTAAAATGAATTATTTAATTATTTAGGAGGAGTATACCCATGAAAAGAAAATTAAGCATATTTATGGTATTATGCTGTATCATTGTCTTTGCATTCACAGCATGTACGGGTAATGAAGGAGACAACACTCCAAATACAAATGATACTACGAATAACGGAACAACGAACGGAACCAATGACAAAACTAACGGTGTTAACGATGCAACCGAAGGAAAAGTAACAGACGGTATTGACAACGGTACAACCGGAGGTACAACCGGCGGAACAACCGGAGGTACAACCGGTGGAACAACAGGCGGTACAACCGGCGGAACGACCGGAGGAACAACCGGAGGAACAACAGGTAACAACGGCACAACCGGTAACAATGGAACGACCGGTAATAACGGCACAACCGGTAATAACGGAACAACAGGCAATAGCGGAACTACTGGAACTACACCGTAATAGCAATCGAAGTTAATGAATATTAATCAGATTTGTAATAATTATATAGTAATAATTATAAAGTGTAAAAATGCATATAAAATTTAAAGAAATGTTAAACGGATACCATGTATGAATCAGGCTAAGCATGGTATCCGTCTTATTTATAATTTGATGCACAGTTTTTGCATATTCCTGTAATTTGCAACTGATGGTCTTTTATTATAAAGCCTTCGGCTTCTATACTATTTTCCAGTTCTTTTATAGGGCAGTTGGGAAGATTATAGACTTTTTTACAGTCTTCGCATATGATGAAATGGGTATGGTGGTTTTTGTCCTTTTTGAAACTGTAAAAAATTTCATTGTCATTTAAATAGTATTTTTCAATCATGTTCTGATTTAGCATTGCATCAATATTGCGATATATGGTTGACTTGGCGATTTTAGGAATTTCACAGACTATTTTGCTGTATATTTCATTAATTGAAAGAGGGCGGTCTGCTTCTTTCAGAATCGATAATATAAATTGCTTTTGCTTTGTATTTCTTCCGTTTGACATTTAGTCACCGTCCCGGGCTTATTTATACATATGCTAGTATATAACTTTTTTTATGTGGATTCAATACCTGAAGGTTTTAAATCTTATATCTAAGTTTAATTTGAAAATAAGGGAATACAAATCAGATATATTAGAAATACTAAGTGTATGAGTAAAATAAAAACCTTTCTGAAAAATTTTTGTCTGTGCGGATTATGCGGATGGTGTCTGGAGTGTTTCTGGACAGGCATAAACTCCATAAAAAATTGGAAAAAGAATGACAGGACCTTACTCTGCCGCACCTCCATATGGATGTTTCCCATATATGGACTTGCTGCTTTTCTGTCCCCTATTTGCTGTAAATTGAAAAATAGGAGTGCTCTGGTACGAGGAGGTGTATATGCCATATTGATTTATATTACGGAATACACAACCGGTGTATTGCTGAAAAAATACAGAGCATGTCCCTGGGACTACAGCAAATCGAAATATCATATAAACGGAGTAATACGATTCGACTATGCACCGATTTGGTTTTTAACAGGATTATTATTTGAAAGGATTTTATGCAGAGATTTATACAAAACCAAATCTGACAATAAATCTTGTCAATAATAGGTTGTACTGTAATCGGTTATGGTTTTCAAATGTATTATAAAATTTTATTTTATTATAGTTATTTTTGGCTTAAAATAAAGTGTATCAATATTTAAAATTAATTATATGATATAGATATGGTGTAGGGAGAGTTATGGTTAAGAAAATTACATTTGAAGAAATTACGGATCATTTGATGATTGATGCTTCACCTTCCGCATATTTTAACAGCCTGGGGAAGGAACTGGAAGTATATCCTTTAAATATGCTTTCAAAACTAAAAAAAGTAGAGCAATCCGAAAAATATCATCCCGAAGGGAATGTATGGAATCATACCATGATGGTTGTTGATGAGGCGGCCAAGATAAGGGAACAGTTCAATGATGCCAAAGCGGTTATGTGGGCCGCTCTTCTTCATGATATCGGCAAACCTGATACGACAAAAGTAAGAAAAGGCCGGATTACTTCTTATGATCACGATGTGGTAGGTGCAAAGCTTGCCGGAGAATTTCTGGGGTATTATACAGAAGATAAAGGTTTTATTGAGAAGGTAAGTTTATTGGTCAGATATCATATGCATATGCTGTATGTTTTGAAAGGTCTTCCTTACGGTAATCCTGCCAGGTTGGTAGAAGAAACCGATATTCATGATCTTGCCCTCTTATGCAGGTGTGACAGACTGGGAAGGACCGGAGCAGACAAAAATGAGGAAGAAGAAAATTATAAGATGTTCTTGGATAAACTAAACAATTATAAAATACACGTATAAAAAGCCTTAAATTTCCGGTTATGATTAATTTAGGCGGATTATATCCGCAAAGATTATCATGGGCGGAGATTTTTTTGCCTATAATGAGGGTTAATCAGATATAGACTACTTATAGGATATTGATTTTACTATATTTACTGTAATATTAACGCAAACCGGATATTGGCAATATAGAACTTGTAAAATTAAGTAGAATTTATATTTAATGTGGTAAGTTGTAAAATTAATTGCCCAAACATGATAAAAAAGAAGTGACTC
>CAZIHC010000032.1:0-13281 GCA_964538605.1 uncultured Herbinix sp.
CTACCTCCTGGAAAGAATCTCTTCCCAGATAATTTACCGCAACATTTGCGGTAATGGCAACCAGGGGAACGCTATCCATGTAAGCGGTTGCTATACCCGTAACCAGATTGGTGGAGCCGGGACCGGAAGTAGCCATACAAACACCTACTTTACCGGTGGCTCTTGCATAACCGTCCGCCGCATGAGCGGCTCCCTGTTCATGGGAAGTAAGAATATGTCTAATTTCATTTTTATGTTTATAAAGTTCGTCGTATATGTTTAAGATGGCCCCTCCGGGATATCCGAATACCGTATCGACTCCCTGTTCTTTCAAACACTCTATAACAATTTGAGCACCTGATAATTCCATATAACAACACCTCCATCAATCTGTCGTTGGTACCTCAAGGATAGCGCCACGGTTGCCTGATGTGACCATTTGTGTATACCGTGCAAGATATCCTGTGGTAATCTTAGGTTTACGGGGTTTCCAATTGGCTCTTCTTTTTGCCAGTTCTTCTTCGGATACCAAAACATTGATAGAATAATTATCTATGTCAATACTGATTATATCTCCTTCTTCAATAAGAGCTATATTTCCGCCTACCGCAGCTTCCGGCGAGACGTGTCCGACACAGGCTCCTCTGGATGCTCCCGAGAAACGTCCGTCGGTTATAAGAGCCACGCTGGAACCCAGTCCCATTCCCATAATCGCACTGGTTGGACCTAACATCTCTCTCATACCGGGACCGCCTTTAGGTCCTTCATATCTAATGACCACCACATCTCCCGGATTAATCTTTCCGCCAAGAATAGCAGCTACGGCATCCTCTTCGCAGTCAAATACCCTGGCAGGCCCTTCGTGTTTTAACATCTCCGGGGCTACGGCAGATCTTTTAACCACACCGCCGTCCGGAGCCAGATTGCCTTTAAGAACCGCTATTCCACCGGTCTTGCTGTAAGGATTGTCTATGGGCCTTATTACTTCGTAATCTAAAACCACACAATCTTTTATATTTTCTCCTACGGTTTTTCCGGTAACTGTTATCAGGTCTGTGTTAATAAGTCCCTTCTTATTAAGTTCGTTCATGACCGCATACACACCGCCTGCCTCATACAAATCCTCCATATAAGTAGGACCGGCAGGAGCCAGATGGCAAAGGTTAGGTGTTCTTTCACTTATTTCATTGGCTATATCGATATTTAAATCCACTCCCGCTTCATAGGCAATGGCAGGTAAATGCAGCATGGTATTGGTGGAGCAGCCGAGAGCCATATCCACAGTCAGAGCATTAATAAAGGCTTCCCTGGTCATAATATCTCTGGGTCTTATATTCTTTTCAAGCAGTTCCATAATCTTCATTCCTGCCTGTTTTGCCAGGCGGATTCTCTCAGAATATACGGCAGGAATAGTTCCGTTGCCTTTAAGTCCCATACCTATTACTTCGGTAAGGCAGTTCATGGAATTGGCCGTATACATTCCGGAACAGGAACCGCAGGTTGCGCAGACTTTATTTTCATATTCTTCCACTTCTTCGGCAGTCATCCTGCCTGCGGAATATGCGCCTACCGCTTCAAACATACTGGACAGACTCTTTTTTTCACCTTTTATTCTTCCTGCAAGCATAGGGCCGCCGCTAACAAATATAGTTGGAATATTAAGCCTTGCCGCTGCCATTAAAAGCCCCGGTACATTTTTATCGCAATTCGGAACCATAACCAGGGCGTCAAATTGATGGGCCATAGCCATGGCTTCCGTAGAATCCGAAATCAATTCTCTTGTTACCAGGGAATATTTCATTCCCTGATGTCCCATAGCTATTCCGTCACAAACCGCTATGGCAGGAAATACCACCGGAGTACCTCCGGCCATGGCTACTCCTATTTTCACCGCATCGACAATTTTATCAAGATTCATATGTCCGGGAACAATTTCATTATATGAACTTACGATACCGATAAGTGGTCTATGTAACTCCTCCTTCGTAAACCCCAGAGCATTAAATAAAGATCTGTGAGGGGCCTGCTGAATACCTTTCTTGACTGCGTCACTTCTCATTGCAATTACCACCTTCAAATTTATATTTATACATTTTTTATTTCATAATTTTCGTTATATTTCACTTTAAAGTAGTACAGTATATAATAATGGATTTTATTACAAAAATCAATCATAAAATTACTTTAAGTTATTAAAGCTGATTTAAAATTAGTTAATTATTATACAAACTTACTTTTTATATTGCTTACTTTCCATTTTAATGTTACTATTTTAATGTTATTGGGTAAATAATAATCATATGCTTTAGGAGGCACAATTATGACTATTTCTTTAGCTGAATTCCTACAGCAGCTGTCAAATCCCGCTTTATTCATTACTTCAGCCTTAATTCTAGGGGTAATATTGGTTAACGGTTGGACCGACGCACCCAATGCGATTGCAACCTGTGTATCCACCAGATCAATAACCCCAAGAAATGCCATAATCATGGCATCAGTTTTTAACTTCTTAGGTGTTCTCATAATGACTATGGTTAACAAATCCGTTGCAGAAACCATATCAAACATGGTTTACTTCGGCGAAAGCCAAAATGCCTTAATAGCACTTTGTGCCGCATTAGTAGCCATAGTTATTTGGGCTACCGCAGCCTGGGCTTTCGGTATACCTACCAGTGAATCCCATGCTTTGATTGCGGGAGTTACAGGTGCCGCAATAGCTCTGCAGGGCGGTAAAGGAATAAACGGGAAAGAATGGATGAACGTTATTTACGGTCTGTTTATGTCAACTATTTTAGGTTTTGTATTAGGCTATGTAGTCACAAAAGTAATCGGCCAAATATGTAAAAACATGGACAGACGTAAAACAACCAAGGTATTCAAAGGTGCGCAGATTGCCGGAGGGGCCGCCATGGCTTTTATGCATGGAGCGCAAGACGGTCAGAAATTTATGGGTATTTTTATGTTGGGAATAGTCCTTTCCGGTGGTAAAGGAAATGTTAACCAATTCGAAATTCCCATCTGGCTCATGATATTATGTTCACTTGTAATGGCCCTGGGAACTTCCATCGGCGGTTACAAAATTATTAAAACCGTAGGTATGGGTATGGTTAAAATGGATACTTATCAAGGATTTTCTGCAGATACCGCAGGGGCTATAAGCCTGCTTACTGCATCACTGGCAGGAATTCCGGTCAGTACAACCCACACCAAGACCACTGCCATTATGGGAGTCGGAGCTTCCAAAAGGCTTTCCAGTGTCAACTGGGGTATTGTAAAAGAAATGGTTGCCGCGTGGATTCTGACATTTCCCGGATGCGGCCTGTTAGGTTACCTTATGGCATATTTGTTTATGAATATTTTTAAATAATAATAAATTTGTCCATACTTATTAATAGCGGAATAAAACCGGAAAATAAAATTAAAATCAAACTGCAATATAAGTAACATTATATTTAAATTCTAATATTTTAATTACAAAATACAAATCAAAAAAGGAAGGAACTTTGAGATGAAGAGAAATAAAAAAGGATTCAATTATTTTGAAGCTTTTGTGAATTTATCAAAATATTCATTGTCTTCGGCAGAAATTCTTCATAAAACGTTAGCCGATTTCAAAGCATCGGAACTTCCAAATAAAGTAAAAGAAATGCATGAGATTGAACACAGTGCAGATATAGCAAAACATGAACTTATGAATCATTTGGTAAAGGAATTCCTTCCACCGATCGAACGGGAAGACATTATCACCTTGGCTCAAGGAATAGACGATGTAACTGACTGCGTTGAAGATGTATTGTTATTTATCAATATGTTTAACATTAAAGAAATCCGTTCAGGTATATTAAAATTCACTGAGCTTATTTCTACCCTTTGCAAATCTGTGCATGATGCGCTTATTGAATTCCAGAACTTTAAAAATTCTAAAACTCTTCACGGCAAAATTGTAGAAATCAACCATCTCGAAGAAGAGGGAGACGGTCTTTACATGGAAATGATGCGTGGTCTTTACTCTTCGTCAAAAGATGCAATTGAACTTATGACTTGGACTGAAATACTGCACAGACTCGAGAAATGCTGTGATAAATGTGAAGATGTTGCTGATACCATAGAGCAAATTGTTATGAAGAACTCGTAATATAAAAACACATTTCCCGGAAAGGCAATTAACTTTATGCATATTGAAAAACAGAAAGCTTTTATCATACATGTTATCTATATAGTATTTATCCTAGGGCTCGGATATATAGCAATAAAATATATCCTACCCCTTTTAATGCCTTTTGTAATAGGATTAATAATCGCCATACTTTTCAGACAAGTTATTGATTACATAGAAAAAAAGATTCGTATCAAACGTTCCTTCGTATCAATATTTATACTTATCATATTTTACGGAATACTTGCATTTATAATAAGTATAATCGGGGATAAGACATTTACTTTCCTAAAGGAACTGTTCGGCCAATTGCCCGACTTATACAGAAATACTATCGAGCCGGCTTTGGACAAGGCAGCAACCAATATAATCGATCAGTTTCCCGACATGAAACCTTATGTCGAGGATTTTCTTCTTAATATCAGCGATACTATCTTTTCTTATGTAAAGAACGCTTCAGCAACCGTTATATCCAAAATAACGGGGCTTGCTGGAAAGGTTCCGTCTCTTTTAATTAAATTGATATTCACCATTGTATCATCATTCTTCTTTACCATTGATTATTATAAAATATCGGATTTTTTGATGCGTCAATTTAACGGCAACAGCAGGGAGATGGTTTTAAGACTTAAAGACAAAGGCTTAGGTACAATAGGCAAATTTATTAAAGCTTATACTGCAATTTTATCTATAACCTTTGCCGAATTATCTTTGGGTTTTTTGCTACTTGGTATTCCCAATCCCTTCTTATTCGGCGCTATGATCGCTCTTATAGATATAATGCCTATTCTGGGAACCGGTGCCGTATTACTTCCGTGGTCAATAATAGCATTAATACTCGGAAATACAAAAATAGGCATCGGTATGTTTATCTTATACATTGTAATTACAGCCGTACGTCAAACGATAGAACCCAAAATTGTCGGTGGCCAGATAGGCCTTCATCCGATTATAACATTAGTACTTATGTATGTAGGTGCAAAACTGATGGGTGTACTTGGACTTTTGCTGCTTCCGGTTATTGCAACCATAATTAAAACATTAAACGACGAAGGAACTATCCATCTATTTAAGTAAAACCGTTTATCAATGTAAATAAAACATCAAATAAAGAGAGTGTCCAAAATTATATCTAAAGCCTCGCCTTGCCAATACGTTTGGGTATTTAATTTGGACCACTCTCTTTTATTAGTTATTCATTTAACTGAACGAATCTCTTTTTTTAACAAATGTAGCGCAGTCGGTTTCTTCGGAATCCACCGCATTCCTCGGTTCTACCTGTATCTGTTCTGCTGCACAATGATCCCCTGCCATATAATATTCACAGGTATTAACAACACAGCGGACTCCTTCATTGGGTTTATCCATCTTTCTGATTGCCATCTTCATTCCCTCCAAATCTTTAGTTTCTCTACTATTATCTGCTTTTGCAATTTAAAAAATTCATTTAATTTTTAACTGTGACGGAAAATTTTTAAAAGATTAAGATAATGGTTAGCTTCCCGGAGTACATGGTCACCAAGCAACGGCAGAATAATAGATTTTATCTTGCATTCCAGAAGCCCTTCGGTTCCCTGGGCCTTAAAATCTCGAATATTTTTGGTGGCCCTTAAACTTTCATCTGTTATTCTCATATAATCTGCAGGCGTACATCTGTCCATGGCATCTTTGGCTTCATCGGTAAGCCTGTCAAATTCCCGGCCAAAACGATCCGCAGCATCAAACAGCTCTTCTTCGGAAGGATCCAGTAAACCACGTATAAATTTGGCATGTTCGGCCATGATCTGATTCCAGAATGCTTCCTGTTCAAACATTTCCTTTTGCGCATTTATTACTTCCCTGGCCTGAAGTTTTTGAATCAGGCGGCGATACAGCCTAGCCTCTCTTAAAATGTGTTCAATAAGCAGAGGATAATTTAAAGTGAACATCTTGCAGGCTAAAACATCATTCAAAATATTGGTTTTAAACCTGATAATGTTGTCCAGCAGAACCAGGGCTCTTCTGTTGAGAATAAATACTTTTCGTTCCATGGTCGGATGAAAATCATTGCCCGCCACCAAAGCTTTTTCTTTCTGTGTAATCTTTGATCGGAAATTAACTCCTGTGTAAAACTCAGTCAGTTTTTCGGCTTCCAATGTATAATGAGTAATGATTTCACCTGAAGCTATTACTGTCTTGCTTATAACCCCATTAGCCAACTCAACACAATCTTCAAGGAAATCATCAAATGCCATCCTTAGTTCATTTGCATGTTGAATATATTTATCATCCCTCGGTGTAAAACCGACTTGCAAGAAAAACGCATGCTCTTTCATGATTCTTGCAAAAAAAAGGTGAGTTTCCAGGGACTGCCTTATATAGTCCGATCTAGATAACATAAAACCTCCTGAAATATTATTAACTGTTACTATCAGTTTATTACTTTTATAAAATACAGTTCCTGGTATCAGAATAATTTATTTGAATACAAAAAATGGTAGTTAATATAATTTATCAAAATAGAATGTATGCAGATAAAATCCCTTAAACTGCTAAAAAACCTGCCGCAATCTGCGTCATATACAATGTTAAAATACATATGACGTTAAATTGCAACAGGTTGTATTTACGATTTTTCGGTTATTTGCAAACATCCTTTGAGAATTGCAATCCTGTTAATCTAAAATTATAATCCGACCATGCATATATATTAAACTGCTGCAGTTGAAGTACCGTCAACTGAAAGGTCTTTAATCAGTGCAAATGTCGGTGAAATATATACCGCCACTTCGCCTTTCTCAACAAGCTCAGTATCCTTCAGTATAAAATCTGCAACGTTTGCGCTCTTATCTATATCTGTAATAAGACATATAAGTTCCTTTTCAGGCATTAATTCGATATTAACAATAGGCAATATAACCGTCGGATGGTCTGTGCTGCCTCTTCCGTGAAAGACAGTGGCTCCCGTAGCTCCCGCCTCTCTGGCCAAATCTACAACATATCCGGCATAGCCTCTGTTAACAACAGTTATAAGGCAATCATGATTAAAATCACTGACAGCTATAGGCGTATCGGCTACTGTGCCTGTATCTCCGGCAGAATGTTTAAGTTCAACGACTTTTCTGCGTTCAAATATGGTTCCCAAAGCCATTATCGAAAGGACCGGTGCTGTTGCCACCATGGCTATTATTCCGAAACCGTCCACAAGAACATTGGCGGTATCTATGACTGTGGCGGCTCCCTGTGCCAACGCAAGGACAAAGGTTGCTGTCATAGGACCCGAAGCAACTCCACCGGCATCATATGCAATTCCGACAAATACCGGGTTTGATTTAAACGAAAGAAGCACCGACAATGCGAATCCAGGAAGAATGAAATACCAGAGCTTAACCTCCGGTACAACAATTCTTACCATTGAAAGGGCAATCGCAGTACCAACCCCCAAAGACAGGGTCATTCTTATTAAATTTACTGGAATAAAACCGCCTGTAACCTCTTCTATTTGTGAACCAAGCACATGTACCGCAGGCTCAACCAGAACCACTATAAGGCCAAGTATAAAACCTATTCCTATTAGCAGGCCATGGCTCATTTTTGCTATTTCCATACCGATAATTCTTCCCATATCCATAAAACCACAATTAACGGCAGTTAGAAAAATTACAAGACCAAGCAATGAAAAGATGAGTCCTTTTACGATATGAACCATTTCACTCTTTTTAATTTTAAATTTGGCAAAATTAAATATAAAAAATAATATTGTTATCGGAAGTAATGCTACAAGAGATTCAATAAAGATATGAGGAACTGCTTCAAGTATAGGGCCAATGACTCCCTTTTGGAATATATACTCTCCAGCATCTCCATGGATGTTTTTCTGCCCGGATATTATGGACAACAACATGACTGCAAGAATAGGCCCCGCACTCATAATTCCGACAAGGCCGAATGAGTTTTCTTCAGCATATTTGCCGCCTTTAACATTGGAAAGCCCAAGAGATAATGCCAGAACAAAAGGAGTGGTCAGGGCTCCTGTTGTAGCCCCTGAAGAATCGAAAGCTATTGCCAGAAATTCTTGAGACACAAATAAACCTAAAATAAGAATTATGCCATATGTAATTGCCATAAATCTGTTAAGGGGTCTGTCTCTAAGCAGCCTGAATATTCCTAGTGAAACCATAACCCCTACTCCAATAGAAACCATATATACAATCAGAAATGAACTTAAGGTACCTCCCGATGCTTCCTCAATCTGATTTCCAAGAATAAGTAAATCGGGTTCTGCAACGGTAATAAGGAAACCTAAAAGAAAGCCAAGTACTGCTATTTTGATCGGAGATTTTGAAGTGGCAACTTCCTTTGACATATACTCACCTATAGGATTCATTGCCAAATCTACGCCCCATAGGAAAATGGTAAGGCCAATCAGAAGCAGGACGCTTCCAACTAAAAAGCGGATCAACACATCAGTGCCGACATCCACTATCGTAAAGCAGATAATAAGCACCAAAATTACAACGGGTACCAATGTTTTAGTTACCTCTTTTACCTTGTCAATCAGTGAACTCATGATATACCTCCTTTACGATCTTCGGCCTTATCTTCAAAAAGCCCGCTTGCTTTGCTTACAGGAAGAGTGAAAACAATACCGTTTCCGGGCTTGTTAAGCTCAAGATCGTTATATATTTTCATTTTTATTGATACAGCCTTTTCTTTTTTGGTAACAATCAGAACAGTATCCTTTTGGGGTTCTATAGCAAGATGAAAGTAAGAATCCACCGGTACCCCGGCACCGTGACCATGAATCAAAGTACCTCCGCGGGCTCCTGCAGCCCTTGCAGCTTTTATGCAGTCCATACCCCTTCCTTTTTCGACAATGGTAAATATACAACAGTGAGTAAATCTTTCATCATCTATGGAAATATTGTGCTCCTGAGAAGAATTATTCAATGTCCAGCGCCTAAAAGGGATTGAAAATGCTATTCCTTTGTTCTTCTTTGATAATTTAAATGATTGGCTGATTTGATCGTGAAGAGTTGCATCCAGTTCACCGGATGCAGGTATCAGAAGAATTTCCTTTCTTGTTTCAGTCAAACCCAAAAAATCCAATAATTTGGATTGAACCGTACCTTCACCAAGCAGAATAGTACCGCCTGTTGCACCGCATTCTCTGGCTTTACGAAGTACGGCATTTGCTTTGCCCCTGTCTACAATAGTGAAAAAAATTGTGTCTATTTTAATCACTCCCATCTGTTTTTGATCATTATCCCGTTTATATGCTGTTTACATTGTCTAATCTGCTTTTTCTGTATTTTGATTATCATGCATTTCTGTTGCGTTTGAATCCGGCACAATCTCCATGATGTCACCAATGTCGCAGTGAAGTGCCAGGCAAATCCTTTCCAACACATCGGTCGTTATATTTTCGTTTTTACCCAGCTTTGCCATGGACGCATGGCTAATTCCTGCCAAAGCACAGAGGTCTTTTTTCTTCATATCACGATCAATCAAAAGCTTCCAAAGCTTTTTATAGCTTATAGACAATGTGACCACCTCTCCCAGATAAATACGCTATTACTATTATAACACAAAAATTCAGCGTTCGCAATATTATATGCAGTGAATGTGAACTTTATGTCTGAAATCAAATACTTATTATATGAAGTCAGAAAATACAACTGCAATAATCGTCATCGTTTACAATAAAAAAACGACTTTGTAACCCATGATACGGTTAACCTGATATCGGACAGTTAACTCTTTATCTTCTCAATCTGATCATGGGATTTACAAAGCCGATTAAACCTTTATTCCGCAGATATTAAATTTCTTATCATTGTTATATGATACTTTAAAAATTTGCTACATAAGTATCATGCCCATTATCCGCAACTAAAAAGACATGCTTTATTATGGGTAATAATTAGCCGGGGAATTGAGTTGCAATGCCTTCAGCCATCATATCCGCCATTTCCATAGCCTGATTGTATATATCGTCAAATCCATCAATTGAAGCCTGGTAATTTTGCTCAAGCAAAAGCATTGTATTTTCTGCAAGTAACTGAAGATGCTCCATCAACATAGCATTCCAGTCTTCAGTGCTCCAATTAGGATTAATTTGGCTTAAAAATTCTGCTATCCGTCCGGCATTATCTGTCCAACTTTGCCATACCTCATCCATTCTTGCCTCTTCGTTTGCTTTGGCTGCTGTCACAAAATCTGCAGCTAATGTGATATGATTTCTGAACAAGTTCTCAAACGTCTGTGCGGCCTCATCACCGTAATATACACGAATCCCTTCGGCAAAATCCTGGGCATTGCGAAGAAGCCTTTCGGTAGTATATTGTAAATCAGGAAGATCAAAAATAATACCCAGAATTACCATCCTGGTCCACATGATATGTTGTCCCCAAAGTGTATGGAAATAATCCAATAAATCCGGCAACATCATATCAATTTCATCCATATCGTCCATATCATTATCCATTGGAGACGAAGGTATGAAGCCTAAACCCGGCCTTATATTAATTACTTGCCCTACCTGAAGATTATGCGGGTCAACCCCAGGATTTAATTGCATTATTGATTCAACCGTTGTATTGAATATCTGGGCCAGCATCCAAAAGGTGTCATAAGGCCGGATTGTATATCGTATAACACCATTCATATCAATTATCATCACCTAATATAAATTCTATTTTAGATTATGATAATCGATATAAAAAGGTGACTGTTAAAATACCAATACTAAAGTTCCGGCTGCTATTAATAAGCCTCCGATTACTGTTTTTAAGGATACGGTTTCTCCCAAAAAAATAAATGCTAAAATCATCGTAAAAACGACACTTAATTTATCTATAGGAGCCACCTTTGATACTTCTCCCAATTGCAATGCCTTAAAATAAAAAAGCCAAGAAGCTCCTGTAGCAAGTCCTGATAAAACCAAAAACCACCAGTTCCTGCCTGTCAGGTTTGGTATTTCCTTATGTTTTCCTGTAAAGAATACAATTCCCCAAGCAGCTAAAAGAACTACAAATGTTCTGATGGCAGTAGCCAGATTAGAGTTAACTCCTTCCAGCCCTTTTTTTGCCAGAATTGATACCAATGCTGCAAATATGGCAGACAATAAAGCATATAAAATCCACATAATATCACCTTTTGTATGTTTTTTGATTATTTTAACACATCTTTTTATATAATCAAATACAAGAAAATAATCAGTCATAATTACTGTAATATCAGTAATATTAGCGAAATAAGCAAAAAAATACCTGCCATGATTTACCGTCACATCCATATTTTTTTCCGATGTGAGAAAATTCGGCAGGTATTTGTTAAGTAAAATAATTTAAATTTATTGCATAACTCCCCTGTTATTCATTAAAATATTACTATGCTGTTACTGCGACTTGCACTTATCATGAATTTTTTATTATCTCGAATATAACTTATTCTAGGCTTTATAACCGTATCACAAGTCTTCCTAAAACTTTGAATTAATATAATTTATTAGTCCTTCCGCCTCAATAATCTCTTGCATAAATTCCGGAAAAGCCTGTCCTTTGTACTGTCTGTTCTTAGTCAGGTTGTAAATAATCCCCTTGTCAAAATCAATTTCAACCTCGTTACCGGCTTCTATGTCTTTTGAAGCTTCAGGGCATTCTATTATAGGCAGTCCGATATTAATAGCATTGCGGTAAAAAATTCTGGCGAAGTTTTCCGCGATGACACAACTGATACCTGATGCTTTTATAGCAATCGGTGCATGTTCCCTTGATGAGCCGCATCCGAAATTCTTGCCTGCAACGATTATATCACCCGGTTTTACCCGCCCTGCAAAATCCTGATCTATGTCCATCATGCAATATTTCGCTAATTCCTTAGGTTCGGAGGTGTTTAAATATCTTGCCGGTATTATAACGTCAGTATCCACATTATCGCCATATCTGTGTACTATTCCTTTTGCTTTCATTGCAACTCCCCCTTCCTACAGTCCAAGTTCCTCAGGACTTGATATTTTGCCTGTAACCGCACTGGCAGCTGCCACTGCCGGACTGGCAAGATAAACTTCCGAATCTACATGGCCCATCCGGCCGACGAAATTTCGGTTGGTTGTTGAAACGGCCCTCTCCCCGGCTGCAAGAACTCCCATATGCCCTCCAAGGCAGGGTCCGCAGGTAGGTGTACTTACCACAGCACCGGCTTTTATAAAGGTGGCAATAAGCCCTTCTTCTAGAGCCTGAAGATAAATCTTTTGGGTAGCAGGGAAAATAATAACACGAACTCCTTTGGCTACCTTTCTTCCTTCCAATACCTTAGCAGCTGCCCTTAAATCATCCAGTCTTCCGTTGGTACAGGAACCGATGACAACCTGATCGATCTTTATATTTCCAATTTCATCAATCGTCCTGGTATTTTCGGGAAGATGAGGAAATGCTACCGTAGGCCTTATTTTATCCAATTCTATTTCATAGACCTGTTCATATTCGGCATCGTCATCGGCTTCATATATGGTATAAGGTTTGCTTGAATGTTCTTTCATGTACCGAATTGTAACATCATCTACAGGAAATATTCCGTTTTTGGCTCCGGCTTCGATTGCCATATTGGCTATGGTAAAGCGGTCATCCATACTCAGATGTGCTATTCCGTCTCCGACAAACTCCATACTCTGATATCTGGCCCCGTCCACACCGATCATACCTATGATATGCAGGATTATGTCTTTGCCGCTGACCCACTTTGACGGCCTTCCTTTAAGTATAAACTTAAGAGCGGAAGGGACTTTAAACCAGGCCTTGCCGGTAGCCATACCCGCAGCCATATCGGTACTTCCTACACCAGTTGAAAATGCTCCCAAAGCTCCGTAAGTACAGGTGTGGGAATCCGCACCTATAACCACATCCCCCGCTACAACAAGACCTTTTTCAGGAAGAAGGGCATGCTCAATACCCATTTCGCCGATTTCAAAGTAGTGAGTAATATCATATTCTTTTGCAAAGTCTCTCATGCATTTGCAGTTTTGTGCAGACTTTATATCCTTATTCGGAGTAAAATGATCCGGAACCAGGGCAATTTTATCTTTATCAAATATTCCTTTCTTTTTCAGCTTTTCCATCTCTTTTATGGCAACGGGAGCCGTAACATCATTGCCGAGAACCAGATCC
>CAZIHC010000033.1:0-13095 GCA_964538605.1 uncultured Herbinix sp.
AAATTACTTAAATTTTAGGTTAACAAGCCGATTGAAAATAATTTATACATGTATTAGAATTGTTTTAAAGGGGGATTTTACTGATGAAAAATGTCACCATGAAAGATATCGCCCGAATGCTTGACGTCAGCACCGTTACCGTATCCAAGGCTCTTTCCGATAAGGACGGGGTCAGCGCCGAGCTGAGGGAAAAGATTAAAGAAACAGCAAAGCAGTTGGGATACAGATATAACTCTCTTGCCAAAGGAATGAAAGAGGGAAGGAGTTATAATATAGGGATTATAATTGCCGAACGTTATATAAAAGACGATATGGATGCCTTTTATCTTAAGATGTTTCATAATCTGGTAAAATCCTTATCGAAAGTTGATTATTACGGCATAATGGATATCGTTTCCCAAAGGGATGAAAAAGAACTTGTTATGCCCAATATGATTTCCGAAAATAAGGTAGACGGGGTTATAATTTTGGGTCAGATGAATACCGATTATCTGATCATGATTAAAAATACCGATATTCCTTTGGTATTTTTGGATTTTTATGATGATCAGCTGGATGTTGATTCGATTACCAGCGACAACTTTTACGGGGCCTATACTCTGACCAATTATGTGATATCCATGGGACACAGGGAAATCGGGTTTGTCGGCAATATACTGGCGACAAAGAGCATCCTGGACCGCTATCTTGGCTATTACAAGGCCCTGATATCAAATAAGATAGATTATCATGAAGAATGGCTGGTATTGGACAGGGATGACAGCGGGGAATACATTGATTTTAAACTTCCCGAAAAGATGCCCACGGCCTTTGTGTGCAACTGCGATTCGGTAGCATACCTGTTTATACGAAAGCTTAAAAAAATGGGTTATAAGGTTCCGGATGAAATATCGGTTGTCGGTTTTGATAACTATATTTATGCCACATTATCTTCCCCCAGACTTACAACGGTACAGGTGGATATGGAAGCGATGGCTGAGATGGCTACCCATGAAATTCTGAGTAAAATCGAAGGGGATAAGCGGGTGTTCGGAAGGAAGGTTATCAGCGGCAATTTGATAATTCGTGATTCCGTGAAAAAATTGAACTGATATATCATTCAGCGGCAAAAATAAATGTAAGTAAATAAACATCCGGATAAAGTCAGGTAAGTATATAAACGGAACAGGATATAATCGCAAGTAACAGATGTAAATAAACGGCATGGGAAATAATCACAGGTAACAGAAGTAAATAAACGGCACGGGAAGTATGACGGCAGAAAGAAAAAAGTACAGGCAACTTAAAACGGAATAAGGAAAGTACAAGCATATATGAAAAAATGCAAGCCTTGAAGGAATACTCAAACTGATGAGTATCTTTCGGGGCTTTTTTGATTTGCATTAAATGGGCATCCGGACTGACCTGATTGTGTTGCGGGAAAACTTAATCAGATATGTATTACTAAGTCAACAAGAAACGATATTACTTTACATATAAACTAATATATATAATATAGTTAAGTAATTATATATAAATAATAAATTAATCAAGAATCGACATGAAATTTGAATTTATTAAAATTATGCATTAATATATGTATAAAACATATAATTGAAATTAGTAACTTGACAAATATAATATATATAATATATAATTTACAACGTAAGATATCGATAACTTAAATTATTAAGGGGGAAGTATTATGAAAAGATTAAAATCTTTACTATGCCTTTTGTTGGTATTAGCCATGATTCTTTCTCTTGCCGCCTGCGGCAATAAGAAAGATTCTCAAAATCCCGGCACAAAAGATACAAAAACAAGCGACAACGGGTCATCGAAGAGCGATACGGAAGATGATGCCTTGCCGACCATTGACGCTCTTGTTCTCGGTCAGGATTATACGGACATTAAAGCCGACCTGAAATTTATTACCCACAGAACTGACATAGTGGATTCAAAATTCCAGGACTATATAGCCAAGTTCAGAGAGCTGTATCCGAATGTTACGATTACATACGAAGCCATAACAGACTACAGGGAAGAGATGATCATCAGGCTGACTACAGATAACTGGGGAGATATTTGTATGATACCCACCACGGTCCTGAAGTCCGAATGTCCCGATTTGTTCGTATCCTATGGTGACTATGACAAGATATCCGAGAAATACGATTTTATTGACAACTATACATATCAGGGACAGGTTTACGGCATACCTTCCACAGTTAATGCACAGGGTGTCCTTTACAACAAGAGAATTTTCAGGGAAGCCGGAATTACGTCCCTTCCCAAAACTCCCGATGAATTTTTGGATGCTTTGCAAAAGATTAAGGACAATACCGACGCAATACCTATGTATACCAACTTTGCCGCAGGCTGGACCCTGGGCGCATGGGATGCTTACATAGGCGGTTCGGCAACCGGTTCGGCTGATTTTATGAACTACGAACTGGTTCATTCAAAAAATCCTTTTGCAAACAGAGGCGACGGAACCGGTCCTTACGCAGTTTATTATGTTTTATACGAAGCGGTCAAAAGAGGTTTGATTGAGGACGATCCGACAACCACCGACTGGGAATCTTCAAAGGGTATGTTTAACAGGGGAGAAATAGCCACAATGGTTCTCGGCTCATGGGCATTCATGCAGATGCAGGGTGCCGGGGATCATCCGGAAGATGTCGGGTATATGACTTTCCCGATAACAGTAAACGGCAAGCAGTACGCGTCCGCCGGACCGGACTATATGTACGGCATCAATGTAAATTCTCCGAAGGAAAACAAGATAGCGGCCATGCTTTATGTAAAATGGCTCACCGAGGAATCCAACTTTGCATACAGTGAGGGCGGAATACCGGTTCTGAAAGGGGCAGAAAAACCTGATGTATATTCTGCATTCGAAGGAGTAACCTTTGTTGTCGATAATCCCGCACCTGCCGGGGAAGAAACCCTGCTGAACGATCTCAATGTTAAATCCGAACTCGGCATTAATATGGAAAACACCCACGTCCAGAGAATTGTAGAGGCTGCCCTGGACGGTACGGAAACTCTGGATGATATTGTAGCCGATTGGAACGCAAAATGGTCCGCAGCCCAGGAGGAACTGGGAATTGAAATAATAGAATAATAATAGCCGGATAATTTTATATCGGTTTGACGGTTGAGCCAGGGGGGAATATCTCTGGCTCATATTCAAATAGGAGGTTGTTATGGGGAAAAACGACAGAAAATCATATAATTTGGCAAAACGGTTCAGAAAAAAAGAGGTTCAGAAATTTCTGGTCATGTTTATGTTCATGACAATACCTCTGATCCTGCTTTTTGTTTTTACATACCTGCCGCTTTTTAAAATGTTTCAGTTCAGCTTATATGACATGAAATATACGGGTCCGAGAAAGTACGTGGGGCTTAAAAATTATTATGAGGTATTGACAGATAAGGAAGTTTTACGGTCTCTCAGTATTTCGCTGTATTATATGCTTGGTTCTTTTATACAGCTTGCCCTGGCCTTGTATTTTGCTACCCTGCTTAGTTTTAAAACTAGGCTCGGAGGTTTATTTAAAGGTGCAATATTTTTCCCTTACCTGGTCAGCGGTATCGCTGTGGGATTTATCTTCAGGTTTTTCTATACCAGGGGGTTTGTTCTTGATTCGGTCCTGACCTTTTTAGGCTTTCCTTTAGACAGCCTGCCTTACTGGCTGAGGGATAAAAGCGTCAACAACTTTGCCCTGGTGGCCGCTTCCATCTGGAGGTATACCGGCCAGAACATGGTCTTATTTATAGGAGCGATAATGTCGGTAGATAAGGAGCTCTACGAATCGGCTTCCCTGGACGGGGCTAACCGCTGGCAGCAGTTCAAATACATTATAGTACCCAGCATTCAGACCATTATTGTCCTGAATCTGATTTTATCCATTACAGGAGCCTTGAGCGCTTTTGAGATTCCCTTCGTTATCACGCAAGGGACCAGGGGGACATCTACCTTCTTCCTGCTGATGCATAATATGGCTCATGATCTTCAGAAAGTCGGAAAAGCATCGGCAATGGCCCTGGTGCTCTTTGGCATAATTATAGTGGTTACGATTATACAGAAAGTTATATTTAAGTATTTATTCAGAGACGCAAATTCGGATATATCCGTTAAAACAAGAAAACGCCTTAAAAAAGCAGAAAAACGATCCCAAGAAGCTAAAGGTTTCAGCTAAGAAGGAGAAGAGGTATTATGACTGTCGGTATGAAAATAGGTAAATTTATTGCCGCTTTAATAAAGTATGTATCCCTGATTACGGCGGCTTTTATATCCGTTCTTCCCATGGCGACTGCGGTAATTACGGCATTTAAAACGGAAAAAGAGTATGCCAATACCAATGTAATGACTCCTCCGGGCAACTGGTTAAACTTTGAAAATTTTAAGGTTGCATGGGTAAAAGCCAACATGACCCTGGCATTTCGCAATACAGTAATCATCCTGGTGTTCGTGCTGGGACTTTCTATTATGTTCGGAAGCATGCTGGCTTATATACTCAGCAGGTTTAGATTCCGCGGCAACGGCCTTATCCGCAACCTCTTCCTGTTTGCTTCACTGATACCCGGAATAGCCACCCAGGTTACCATATACCAGATTATGTATTCCTTAAAACTGATTAATACTTTGCACGGCTATATAATACTGCTTACCGGTGTGGATATCATTTCGATTTATATCTTCATTCAGTTTTTTGAAAATATTCCGGTGTCTTTGGATGAATCAGCCATCATAGACGGGGCATCATATTTCGGGGTATACTTCAGGATATTGTTTCCGCTCCTTAAACCTGCAATTATAACGGTTTTAATACTAAAAGGAGTAAATACGTATAACGAATATTACATGTCCAACCTGTATCTTCAGGACAAAACAAAATATGTTACTGTTGCGACATCGTTGTATACTTTTACGGGCCCTTTCGGGAATCAGTATAACTACATAACAGCCGGTGTTATTATAACGATCATTCCTGCTCTTATAATCTTTATTCTGGCACAAAAACAGATATACAGCGGTTTGATTCAGGGAGCGGTAAAAGGATAGGGGTGAACCGTATTGATAAAAAAAAAAAGAATGGAAAAACAAAGGCAAATATCTGGAAAAAGGGAAAATTGTCAATTATAATTATTGTAAAAGATTTTTTTAACATTAGATTCCGGGGAATTAAGACTAAATTGCTTATGGGTTTTGCCATGCCCATTTTCCTCATTGCCGTATTCGGCTTTATATCATATCGCAAGTCTTCAAAAGCCATTATTGAGACTTATGAGAAGTCAGCTACCGATACCTTGAATACGGTAAGCGACTATCTGGCTCTCAGTTTCGCCCAGGTATATGACAAGTCCGTTGAACTTATGAATAATGCCGACGTGGTAAAATACTATACGGGAAGCGACGGGCTTGGGCTCAGTGAAAAGAATAAATTATATGCTTCGGTAAAGGAACAGGTAATCCTCACGAAAAATGCAACATCCGCCATATCGGCCATAAGCATTTTTGCCGACAGCGGAAACGGGGTATCGACGGTAATGAATACTCCCCAGGATATCTATGCAAGGTTTTCGGAAACGGAAGCGGGCAAAATCCTGACTGGCTCAACCCAAAAGGAAATCTGGTCAGGGGAGCATAAAATACTGGATGAAATGCTCTTAAACAGACATCAGCCCTATGCGATTTCTTTAATAAGAAAAATGAGTAAAATTAACGGATTTGTTGTAATTGACATTTCAAAAGAATATGTGCTGAAAAAACTTACGGAGATTGATCTGGGAAAGGAAAGTTACATCGCTTTTGTAACTTCCGATAATAATGAAACTCTCGCCGGAGAGTATGATGATGTTTTATTTCCCAACATGGATTTTTATCGTTTATCGGTAAAAAGCGGCAATTTTAGCGGATATTCCTATGAATTGCTTAACAACAGGGAATATCTTTACATATACAGTAAGGTGGCTGATACGGGAGCATATGTATGTGCCCTGGTTCCGAGAAGTGAAATTGTCGGCAAAGTATCTGCCCTGTTAAGATTAAGCGTATTATTTGTCATTTTTGCGACTGTTTTCGCTTTTGTGACGGGAACTGTTATCTCCGGCGGAATCGGGAAAGCCGTTTCCGATTTGGTCAAATCCATAGATAAGGCTGCCAAGGGAGATTTAACGGGATCTTTTTCAACAAAGCGAAAAGACGAGTTTTATTTACTGTCCCGAAGCCTCAATGACATGACGCAGGGTATAAAAAATCTTGTCGGCGAAGCTGCCGATATAGGCAATAAGTTTGCGGGGTCGGCGGATTTTGTCTCGCATACAACAAAAAATATACTGGAAGCGACTAAAGAAATATCACTGGCTCTTGAAGAAATTAAAAAGGGTGTCATATTGCAGGCAAATGACACAGAAAAATGTTCCGTTGATATGGCCAATCTGTCCGACAGAATTGACAGGGTTCATAACAACGCTTATGAAATTGAGCAGATAGCCGATGAGACAAAGAAAACCGCAGGCGAAGGCATGGTAATTGTCGATGAGCTGAGCATAAAATCCAAGGATTCGATACTCATTACCCAGGAAGTTATCCATGGCATCCAGGAACTGAAAAAGATGTCGACAGGCATTAATGAATTTGTCAATATAATCAATGAAATAGCTTCCCATACGAATCTGCTTTCATTGAATGCCCTTATAGAAGCAGCCAGGGCAGGGGAAGCAGGGCGGGGATTTTCCGTGGTGGCGGATGAAATCCGCAGATTGGCCGATCAGACAATGGCGGCTTCCGGACGTATTCAGGAGATCGTTGATGAAATCCAGCAAAAAATCAATACCACCGTTTCTGCGGCAAAACAGGCGGAGAGTATTGTAGATTCCCAGGAGTCGGCTTTAAAAAATACGGTTGAGGTATTTGAAAGGATAAATGTGCGGATAGCCGACCTTACCATAAACCTTAACCAGATAGTTGAGGATATCAGGGAAATCGATGAAGCCAAAACAGGTACCCTGGACGCAATTCAAAATATTGCGGCCATATCGCAACAGACAGCCTCATCTTCGGAAGAGGTCAGTGCCACTGCAATAAAACAGATAGAGGCGGTTGAGAAGCTGAACCGTTCGGCGGTCGACCTGGCATACGAAGCAAAAAAACTGGAACATGCAATTCAAAGATTTAAAATATAATTTATCATAACTACAGCTTAATTATTTATTAACCCAAGTCGGAAGGAGCAACATATGAGGACCGAAGAAATAAAGAATCACTTAACAAATGACATTATACCCTTCTGGAAAAAATTAAGGGATGAGCAGCACGGCGGTTATTACGGGGAAATGGATTTTGACTTGAATATTAACCGGAAGGCGGATAAGGGATGCATCCTGAACAGCAGGATACTTTGGTTTTTTTCCAATGCCTATAATACCGTCCGGGATGAGGAATGCCTTCAATATGCCGCCCACGCCTATAAATTTCTGACAGATGCTTTTTTAGATAAGGAATACGGCGGCGTATACTGGTCGGTTACTTATGACGGGAAGCCAAAAGACGATTCCAAACATACATATAATCAGGCTTTTGCCATATATGCCCTGGCATCCTACTATGATGCATCCGGGGATAAAAAGGCCCTGAAACTGGCATATGAACTGGCAGATAAGGTTGAAAGCGAATGCAGGGACGATATCGGATATCTGGAAGCTTTCGACCGCCGGTTTAACCCGGTGGACAATGAAAAACTTTCGGAGAACGGGGTAATGGCGGCAAGGACTATGAATACCCTGCTTCATATGTTTGAAGCCTATACCGAACTTTACCGTGTGGATAAGGATAAAAGAATATCTGACAGCATGGCCTGGATGCTTGATATTTTTGCCGACAAAATATTCAACCCAAATCTAAACAGGCTGGAAGTATTTTTTGATTACAATATGAACCCGATCATAGACCTGCATTCCTACGGACACGATATAGAGGCATCCTGGCTCCTTGACCGGGGATTGGAGATACTTAACGAATCAAAGTATTACGAGAAAATCAGCCCGATCACAAGGCGGCTGGCCGACAAAATCCGTTCGGTTGCCCTGGATAACGATTCTTTGTATAACGAATGCGAAAAAGGTCATATAGACACAAGAAAAATCTGGTGGGTGCAGGCTGAAGCGGTTGTCGGGTTTCTAAACGGATACCAGAAAGATCCGGGAAGAACCGATTATCTGGCTGCCGCCGGCAGGATCTGGGACTATATCAAATTTTATTTTATAGACAAAAGAAAAGGCTCAGAATGGTATAACGAATTATATAAAGACGGCACTCCTATTAAGTCGAAGGAAATCGTAGGCCCCTGGAAATGTCCGTATCATAACGGCCGGATGTGCCTGGAAGTAATCAAAAGAAACCTTTCGTTTTAATAAAAAAATATAGAACAAGGGAGATTGACCATGCATCCGAATTATTATGTTGAACTGGAAAAATATCAGAAGTTAATCCGCAGGAAAAACGAAAAAAGTCCTTATTATAACGGCATGTTTGACCGTTATGTCAATCCCGTACTTACCAGGGATCATATTCCTTTATTCTGGAGGTACGATTTAAACGAAAAATCAAATCCTTACTTCATGGAACGCCTGGGTGTCAATGCCGTATTCAATACCGGCGCCATCAAATTGAACGGCAAGTATTACCTGGTGGCAAGGGTGGAAGGTTATGACCGCAAATCTTTCTTTGCGGTAGCCGAAAGCGACAGCCCCGTAGACGGTTTTGAATTCTGGGATTACCCCGTGGTGCTTCCCGATACCTGCAAAGAAGAAACCAATGTATACGACATGCGGCTGACACAACATGAGGACGGTTACATTTATGGCGTCTTTTGCTCCGAGAGCAAGGATACCTCCTCGCCGGATCTTTCCGCTGCCGTTGCCAAGGCCGGAATAGTCAGGACAAAGGATTTAAAGACCTGGGAAAGGCTGAATAACCTGGTGACACTGAATTCTCCCCAGCAAAGAAACGTGGTTCTGCATCCGGAATTCGTAAACGGAAAATATATGTTTTATACCAGGCCTATGGACGGATTTATCGAAGCCGGTTCCGGAGGCGGCATAGGAGTGGGCTTTTGCGACGATATAACCAATGCAGTTATAGATGAAGAAATAATCATAAACAGAAGAAAGTACCATACCGTAACGGAATCAAAAAACGGTGCAGGAGCGGTACCCATCAAGACCGAAAGAGGATGGATTCATATAGCCCACGGGGTGCGAAACACCGCGGCGGGTTTGAGGTATGTAATATACGTATTTGCGACTGATCTGAAAGACCCGGCTAAAGTAATAGCGGAACCGTCAGGCTATTATATTGCGCCGCTGGGAGAAGAGCGGGTAGGCGACGTATCCAATGTCGTCTTCACCAACGGGGCAATCGTGGATGATAATGGAGAAGTATACATATATTATGCATCCTCGGATACGAGGGTTCATGTGGCGTCAACAACCATAGACAAACTTATAGATTATGCCTTTAATACCCCCGAAGATCCGCTTCGTTCCGCTGACTGTGTAAAACAGAGATGTGAATTGATAAGCAGGAATCTGGAACTGATAAAAAGCAGCGGTATCAATAAGTAACGGAATCAAAGACAATATAAATTTATATAACAGAAACTGAATCAATAGAAATAAAGGTTTATAATTTTAAATTAAATAAAGGTACATAATTTTATATTTTACTTAATGTTTTAAAAGCCCATAAGAGCCTGCACGGGGGTTCTTATGGGCTTTTAAGAGTTTATATGACGGCAAAGCCGGCTTTTTATGCGCGGGGATTTCCCAGTCGAAACTCTTCTTGTTTTAAAATTATAATATGTTATATAATAAAATAGGTAATAAAATAGGCATCCGTACTATTATTTCCTAATTATATTAACCGGTACAATTTTAAAATAAAATGAATGAGGGATGTATGAGTAGGAGTTATGATTTTGATTCGATAATAAACAGAAGGAATACCGACAGCGTGAAGTGGGATTACATGGCTGCAAAATACGGACGGGAAGATCTTATCCATCTGGGCGTAGCCGATATGGATTTTAAATCACCTAAGCCAATTCTGGACGCTCTGCAAAAGGTAATTGATTTTGGAGTATTTGGCTATACCGGCTTAAAAAACAGTTTTTTTACAAGCATTCAAGGCTGGATAGAGAAAAAAACCGGGATATGCATTCCAAAAGAATGGATTGTATATTGTCCGAAAGTTAATATGGCAGCCAGTATATGCGTAGAGGCATTAACCAAACCGGATGCCAAAGTGATAATTAACAGCCCTTTATATAACCCGCTAAGGGAAGCGGTTACAAAAAACAGCCGCAGGCTGGTTGAAAGCCCGCTGATTATGCAAAACGGCAGATTTGCCATTAATTTTGATTATTTGGAAGCTGCTGCGGACAATGACACTCAAATGTTTATTATAAGCAATCCCGATAATCCCAGTACGAGAGTATGGTCAAAAGAAGAACTTAATAGGCTGGCCGATTTCTGTAATAAGAATGACCTGATATTATTTTCCGATGAAATCCATTCCGACATACTGGCAGAGGGAGTGCGGTTTTTCAGTTCATTAAATCTAGGCCCTGAAATTTATGACAGGCTGGTATATGCAAGCTCGTTAACAAAAACGTTCAATATCCCAGGAATTGTAATTTCATATATGATTATTCCAAACAAAGAGTTACGTGACAAAATTAAAAAATCTATTGATAGGCTCGCACTAAACAGCCCGAATATATTTTCCCTGGCAGCCGTCGAAGCTGCGTATAACTGTTGCGATGACTGGCTGAAGGCAGTCAATGAATATATCAATGAAAATGAAAAGTTTTTCAGGGGCTATGTAAAAGAATATATGAAAGAATTCAAGGTTATGCCGCGGGAAGGGACATATTTGCTGTGGGTGGACTATTCGGAACTTGAAATTGATGAAAACCGGCTGTGTAGCTGGTTTATAAACGATGCAAAAGTGGAAGTGCAGATGGGTTCCGTATTCGGCAAAGACGGTAAAGGGTATTTTCGTGTCAATATCGCCACTTCAAGAAAATTGCTTTTGCAGGCCCTGGAAAATATGAAAAATGCATATATGAAACTAAAATGCTAAAAGCACCTGCACTTTTTATTGGTATAAAACCTCCGGGCAGGATTGCCGGAATTATTGAACAGTAAAAAGGAGCTTAGTAATGAATAAAGAAAAACATAGGATTATAATGATATTTATATTGTTGTTGCTTATGTTGCTGATTTATGGATGCTCAAAAGAAGATACTCAAAATAATCCCGATATTGCGGATGAACATACTCCCGGATGGCAGAAGAATGCCGAAGATAAGGTAAAACTTGACTGGTATATTAATTTTTCGTGGTTTACCACCCAATGGGGAGGTAATGTGGTATCCGAAAAAATCACGGATGATACAGGAATTAATATTAATTTCATTTCTCCTATGGGCAATGAGCAGGAAAAGCTTAATGCTCTCATATCTGCAGGCACACTGCCTGATATAATAACCCTGGGATGGTGGGAGAATCAGGTAGATGTAATGATTCTGAATGATATGGTATATCCTCTGAACGAATTGGCGGATAAATATGATCCGTATTTTTGGGAAGTGGCTGATCCGCTGGTGGTAGAATGGTATACCAGGGATGACGGAAATATATATTGCTATCCAAATTCTACATATGTTCCCCGGGACTATGAAGTACATGACAATATAGGTTCAAATCAGACATTTTTGGTGCGAAAGGATATTTATGAAGCTGTCGGCTGCCCGGATATGACCACCCCGGAAGGATTTAAGGCGGCTGTAAAAAAAGCGGTGGAAATGTTTCCCGAAATTAACGGGGAACCGATCATACCTGTCGGCGCCCATGTTTTTAACGAACATGGCTGTGTTTCCTTTGACCAGTATCTGCAGAATTTTTTGGCCATTCCTTTTGAGAAAGACGGAAAATATTATGACAGGTATACGGATCCCGAGTATATAAGATGGTTAAAAATGTTTCGTGAACTTGGGGAAGAAGGATATCTGGCTGATGACATATTTATCGACAAACGTATACAGATGGAAGAAAAACTGGCTCAGGGCAGATACTTTTGCATGATATATCAAAGAACAGATATGGAGGATCAGCAAAAGATATTATATTCAAAGAATCCGGACAGTATATACATGGCTATAGACGGGCCTAAGAACTCCAACGGCGATGATCATGTCTTGCCGGGAGCCGGAATTAACGGATGGACAGTTACACTGATTTCAAAAAACTGTGAAAGACCGGACCGGGCTATTCAGTTATTTTCCTACCTTATGAGTGAATATGGGCAAAAGATTACATACCTGGGAGTTGAAGGCGTTACTTATGATATGGCAGACGGCAAACCTGTCATTAAAGAAGAAGTTAAAAAATTGCTAAACAGTGACAGAAAAAAATACGATGAACTTTACGGAGCCGACAATACCTATTGGATGTTTCAGGACCTGGTAATGCAGCTGCAATGGGCCCAGGAATACGATGATCCCGCAAAGCAACTGGAAGAGTGGACATATCCGTATACTCATTACCTTGGACAATATGAGATAGATTTTGATGTAAACTCGGAAGCCGGTAATATAGACAGCAACATAAAAAAGCTATGGGGGGAAACCCTTCCCAGGCTGTTATTGGCCCCGTCCGAGGAAGAGTTTGACAAAATATTTGATGATTTTATAAGTAAAAGGGATGAACTCGGTTTTGAGGTATACATGGAGGAATGTATAAAATACATTAATGAGGCAAAGAAAAAGGTAGGCATCGAATAATCTATGTTTAGCAGAATAAGACAATGGTGGAATAATTTAAAATTAAACAATAAATTTACAATTATAATAATTATCTTTTTAATTATACCTATTATGGTTTTTTATTTGCTTTTATTCGGTATAGCTGAAAAAAATACCATCAGTAAAAAACTGAGCAACATGGATTATTATATGAACAAGAGCCATGACCAGATAATTAAAAATGTAAATTGAGCTAATTGCGATGTACGCAGAACCTAGATATGTAAATAATAGAGAGTGG